>PAIY01000180.1 GCA_002704825.1 Phycisphaeraceae bacterium | reverse complement strand
TTCTCTTTTTTTAATTTTTCAATCGTCCATTTACTTTCTGCGATTAGACTGCTTCGGGATACAAATACGACGGCTGCCATAGTTGTCCCAACTATCCCGGCAATGATCAGGTGTGGTTTCCCCTCAGGAATAGAAGGAACCAGACCAGAAAGGATAGCTTTGGGCTCCTGAACGATCAAAAAATTTGTTAAAACAAAATTGATCCCCATTAGGGCAACCATCAGTGCCATGAATTTTAATATTATCTGATGCTTACCAGAAAAGAAAATAACCAGTAGAAACAACAAAAATATACTGGCAATAAGAATAGCATTGCCTTTGCTCATCCCTAAGGATAAAAATGTTTCCTGTGTCACTTCAACTACAATGCCCATCACTCCTGAAATAGATGAAATCACCGTAACCATCAGCCCCATAATAATCAGTACTGCCAATGGTCTACCCATGTACTCTCTTATATTAAAAATAATGGTATTTCCTGTTACAATCGTTAATCTGTCAATCGAAATTAGCATGACCCATGAAAATCCACAGGATAAAAGCAAAGCCCATGTCAAGGACATACCATAACGAGCTCCGGCAATAATCATAGAGGTAACACTACCCGTCCCAATAATGTACCCAACAACAAACAGTCCAGGGGCAATGGACTCATAGACCTTTTTCAGTTTAGATTGAATACTCATAAGCTTTCTCGCTCTATAACAGTGGACTCAAACACTTTTTGTTTGATAGGGCTTTTCTCAGATTCTATCATACTAACTATGATTGAAACGGCTTCACAAGCCATCTTGTCAATTGGTATTTGTACACTTGTTAATGGTGGATCCAGTAATTTTGAAGTTTCAACATCTCCAAAACCAGCGACACCTAAATCCCCTGGTATAGCTAAACCAAGCTTCTTTGCTGCATCATAAACACCTTGTGCTACAGAGTCATTGACAGCAATGATTGCATCTGGCAAATTCTTTTGAGTATGCAATTTCATCAGTTGATCAAATCCACTCTGATAAGTCATTCCAACCTCAATTGCACGAGCATTGGTTAGTTCCTTTGCTCCGTCTTTAAATCCTTGCGACCGATCAAATGCAATACTAATTTGAGCAGGACCTGCAAAATGAAATATCTTCTTATAACCTTTTTTTATAGCCATTTCTGTCAGGTCTTTAGCACTCTTATAATCATTGGATGTCACATAAGAATCTTCGGATCCTATGAGATACCTATCATAAAACAAGATCTTACATCCTGATTTCTTTGCGAACTCATAGCCTTCATTTTCGATACTATTTTCAGCAATGTCTATAATAAGACCATCCACTCTCATAGATAACAAGGTTTGAATATTATCCCTCTCATTTTCAGCATCTTCGAATGAAACCATGGGTATGAGATGATATCCTTGTTCTTTTGCGTAGAAATAGAACCTCTCAACAGAATATGAAAAGAAAGAGTGGGCAATCTTTGGGATAACCAGCCCAATTGTTTGTGTCTTTCTGGACGAAAGGCTTCTTCCAATAAAATCTGGTATATAGCCTAACTCCATGGCCCTGCTTTTTACCAGTTTTCTGGTTTTCTCTGCAATATCAGGATGATCCATCAAAGCTTTAGTGACTGTAACCCTGGAAATATTCAGACTATTTGCAATGTCCTTTTGACTTATCTTGCTCATCAATTACCGTTTTACTTCTGCTAATTTACTGTTCATCTAAGTTAATTGATGTAACAAATGTTTTACCATGAACTGGTAACCAGTCATCGAATCCTCCTCCGAACACATAAAGTTGGTTATTTATTGCTTTGGCCCCTGCACTTGACATGTCAAAAGGGAGGTCATTCCAAATACTCCACTCATCGGATATGGTATCATACACCAAAATTTCTGATTGGCCCCTTTCCTCATCGTTTGCACTGTCTACACCGGATACAGAAATGATTTTGTCTCCATAGGCAAATGTTGACCATTCATGATGAGATCTGGGTATTGGCATCTCACTTTTTGTTAAGTCCCATGAATCGGTCATTGGATCATAAACCTGAATAGTCCTTGTGTCACCATCATGAATATGGTGGTACTCTCCACCCAAGAGATAAATCTTTCCACTAACCGCTGCCCCAGCAATATGGACCCTTGGTTCCGGTACAGGAGCTTTTGAAGTCCAGCCTGCTAATTCATTTTCCAGGTCCAGTACAAAATGATGATCCGATGAAACATCCTTACTGACTGCCCCTGTAAATACATGAATATAGTGATCGACAATCACTGCGGGTCCACCCCAATGGATCTCAGGAAGGGCAGGCCCCTTGCGCCATGAATTGGATTTGACATTGTAAATATCAACAGTACGTACTCCTCCTTCATCATTCCCCCATTTTCCACCACACAGCCAAATCTCATCCTTCCAAACACTTGTCCCGGCAGTAATATGATGTTTGGGGTTATTCCACACACCCAGACTGGTCCATTGATCATCTTTTGGATTGTATTTTTCAATAAACGGCGGACCAAATCGATGATCATGGATCCCTCCAAACACATATATCTCTCCATTCACGACCGCACTTGCATGCTCTCCTCTCGGGTGAACCATTTCTCCCAACTCTTTCCAAACAGGCTGATTTCTATTTGAAGCTATCAGAATGAGCGGAACAACCAATGTAAGAATAAAGGGGTTCATTTTGTAGAGCTGTTATTGTGAGAAATGGTACCTTTTCCGATTGATGAGACAATATCTTCACTGACTTTCCCAACCTTATTTTCAGCAATAATATTGGTAAAGCCATCTTCTTTGATCCCATATTGAAGTGGTATTCCATTATCATTGTAAATGGTGTTATTGAAAATAACCTTGCTCTCTGCAGGTCCTTCATTGGAATCATCACTCACCACTAAAATCCCAATGGCAGGGTTTTCTTTTGTGCCTGAATTGATGATCTGATTATTGGATATCGTGCCCCATCTCTTCCTTGTCCTGATTCCCCCTCCTTTAGAATTCTTAATAACATTGTTGGTGCAATTGAACTCAGCACCATCACCAAATATGGCAAAATCACCACCCACCTTATCGATGTAGTTTCCATTGATTAAAATACTATTGTGTGTAGCCTGAATGGCTCTGTGTGAGGAATTGATCACTTTATTATCTACTATATTCACACACAATGCTCCACAAGATATGCCTACATCACTTCCATCTACCTCATTGTTTGCCACAACGATTGGAAGCCACCTGGCAATGACTCCGCCTCCGTTCTGAATATTAATTCCTCGATCATTATTTATTATACGATTGCCATCAATCAATGTCATAGCGGATTCCCCAGCATTTCTGATACCTGTTTTGAAACCGGAAATCGAAGTATTTATGACTTTACAGCTTATGCTTCTCTCCAACAGGATTCCTGTGGAGTTCAATTCATTTTCAATATTGACTAAAGTTAGGTCTGAGATCTTGGACATAGAAGCATCTTGAATGGCAATGCCTTCCATTATTTGTCCTGATATGACAAGTTCTGTTTCTGGACCAGATCCATGTAACCACAGATTACTTCCTACAATTATTCCGTGATACAAATAGTATTTTCCCGGCTCAATAAAGACCTCACCGGCATTTATCCCGCTGCCACTCACATTGTCCAATGCCCACTGAATGGATGATGCTGCATCGGTTGATGAAAAGGTAATTTCTCCGGAAACTTCAGTTTTAACATAGAACTCATTTCCCTGATTAAATACCACATAACCTTGTTCAATATTGGCAAATAAGGTTAACATCGATGCGGTCAAAAACGCTGAATAAATATATTTTAATAATCTCATCTCTTTGGTTGTTATTTTTTAACATCTTGGTAGGTATAGACGGGTAATGGATCAATAAAGCGCCATTTTTGCCCACCTAATCCTTTGTACTCTGCCAGCCTTACAGGTTCTCCCTGGTAAACTACCCTATTCTCTTTCCATTCATAATTATCTAACCCAATCGCTTCTAAAACTTTCTTATTAGACTTGTTTACTATTTTATAATAGTCGTTCCCAACACTGGAAATTTCCCAAAGTTTGTTGTCCTGTTTGCCTTTATTATCAAGCCCTAAATGGATTAAGTCACCACTTTTCTCAGTCGAGAGTACTTTTCCTGTAGCTTTATTGATGATCAAATAGCATTCTCCTACTTTCTCAAAAGTCCAAATCTGGCTTTGACCTCCGAACCATCCAAATTTGAAGGCCTTACCCGCTTTCACACTAATGACCTGCTGGAACATCTCTTGACTTTCAATTAATTTTTCTCCTGAGAAGTCACCAATTCCCTGATCTGGCTCAGGAGTAGGATTACGGTTGCTTTCCAAATAGAGTGACTTAAGGTACTGTTCTACTGTTCGACCGAATTTCATATTGAAATCCCAATAATCACC
This sequence comes from Phycisphaeraceae bacterium, assembly GCA_002704825.1. Lineage (GTDB taxonomy): Bacteria > Planctomycetota > Phycisphaerae > Phycisphaerales > Phycisphaeraceae > UBA7800. The sequence continues at coordinate 4,556 of PAIY01000180.1, read as the reverse complement.
CCGGTATTCCCCTTTATTGGAAGTGCAGTTTCTAATCTCTGTGTTCTTACCTAATGATTTAAATGCGTTATCATATTCGTGGAACCAACCTGTATTGTATTCAAAGACGTTATTTGCTGAGCTTTTGTCTTCATAAATGGCATATTCAAGATGGCCCTGATCTCCAAAATTCCAAATTGAATTTCCAGTAATTGAAATGTTATTTGAATGATATATTGCGATTCCACATTTTCTGATACCATCTCTAAACCTGACTCCAAGATCAATAAAATTATTTGTTAGAATAGTGCCATTGCTGGCACCGTCCAGCACCAGGCCATGCCCCCGTGCCCAGCTATCCATATTACTTTGAAACAGGAAACTGTTTCCTTTTAATCTCATTCCATCTGACTCACACCAATAGACTTTATTGCGTGTTACTTTTACAGAGTCTGTATCTGCATCCACGGATGATCCTTTCAAATAGGAAAACATATTATTGTCTATGGTCAGCCCACTTCCTCCAATCGCTTTTACACCATATCCCCCTTTAAAAAAAGTACCTTGTGAAATCACCAAAGGATTTTTCTCCTCTGCACTTATTTCTTCAATCAATACATGAGCCTGATCATTGTCCATAAATGTGCACCTGTTGATCAGCGAGCCTGTATTACTGCTTTTGAGCCAAATACCTGCATTGGCAAAACCTAAAATGAATACATCTTCTATCTGAGTATTGGGTGCATTATCAATCTCAATTCCGGCAACTGAATTTCCGTTGTCACCTGTGGTAATGGTAAGGTTAGATAACCGAACGTTTTCGGTTCCGACGATGGAAATACCAATTTTATTTGGTTTTTTTAGTTGTAACTCAGTTCCTCTGCCCTTACCCTGAATCGTCACTAATTTTTCAACCTGAAGTGTTTCTTCCAGTTCAAAAACACCTTTACCAATTGAAACTTCATCAGCACTATTTATAGCATATTGTAGCGTTTTGCTTGCAGATACTGATTTATGAAGTTGCTCTTTGTCGGTGTCTATACAAATAAATTGATTTCCATCTTGGTAAACCGTAACAGACTGTCCTGATGATAATAAGCATGAAATAATGAGTGATACTCCAAGAAATAATTTTATGCTGTTCATTTATTAATATTTAGATTCATTAATTATATACCTCCCCACCTCCTATTAATTTCCTTAGGCCACTCTGGTCGGTTTGGTGCCTTTATTCTTTGATTATCAAGGCTGATCCACGTGGGACCACAATGCCCAAACATTTCAGCCCAGGCATCCATGTCCTGCCCGTACTCAATAGCTCCCAAATCAGGCTGATCATCTAAAACATTGGATTGAAAATACCTGTCATTTTTCACCCCTGCATCTATAGCTGGTGATCCTTCCTGTAACAGAAAAATTGTAGACGGTGATGTTCCAAAGTGGGGATCTGAAGTAATGCCATCAAAACCAGTTGTGTATTGATCACCACTTAATAGTAAATTATGTTTTGTTGGAAAGAACTCACCAAGACTTTCGGGAGTCCATGTAATCTCTTCACATTTAGAAATAACAATGTTATTCTCAAATGCACTTTGTTCAAAATCATTAGAACTTCCTCTATCACCTGTGAAGTAAGTATTGTGAACAAACTGAACTCCCCGATTGGTCCTGCTAGTCCCAACCAGTTTCATGATTCGCCCGCCCCCGGGCCACCAGATGTTATGATCAATAGTAAGCGGTCCTCCATTTTCTGTGGTGGTAATGGCCAAAGCATCATGATCAGAAAGCACCAAGTTATGATGAAACCTTAAATTCATCAGGGCTTCTACCCCATCAAATTCCGCAACATTATCTATGGCATTCTGCCAAATGTTAAATCCGACATCTGATCTTAAATCAGGAACGTCACTATAATCTTTATGTCGTCCTCTCGGATGGAAAAGGTCATAACCTTCATAGATATAATTATGATGAAACTTTAACCCTGTGCCATTGAATTTGATAGGATTTACATAAGTACTGTGATTCCACATGTTATCATTCACGTTTCTATGTCCTCCAAATGATACCATCCTGCCTCCACCCATCTCACAATGAGTCACAGTAAGGTTCGTACATTCATACCCGGAATTAATTGCAAACTGATAACCACTAAAGTAGCACTCTGTTATCGTTACATTCTTCGAATTATTTACTTCGATACCCACTGTTGGAGCCATATGAACCCGTAGACCTTCGATGGTAACATCATCTGATTTTATGTTGATATTTATTCCACAAACAGGAGGAAAATTGATCACTTTAGGCTTTTTTGGGTTTTGCTCATCTCCACCATACCAATGAATAATAGGATGGACAGGTGGTGGATTTGATATAGTAACAATCTGCTGCTGATTCCAATAAGCACCCAAATCCTTTTGAACCAGCGTTTTCCCACCCAAATGGCCACTGTTAAAATCTATTTGTAGATAATTGGGATCCTGGCCATCAAGTAATCTTAACCATAATGAATTGGTGGTACTATCCCTGGCAAAATAGATAGGAGGTATTCCATAGTATTTTTTTTCCTGCCAACCTTTGCTCCAATTTGGACCACATTCCCGTAGGTCAAAATTGGCTTTCGATCGATAGTCAAATGCATGTACCCCTTCCACCAACATTCTGTGAACAGGCCAGTCAATGTTTTTAGCAACCCAAACATTATCTTCCGAACTTTTTTCCCAATCAACATCTTTGAAATATTTATTGGTAATAGTTGCTTCTCCCGGATGCTCAGCTTTTAAAGTAATGGACTGGTTAATGGTTATGTTTTCATGGTAAATACCATCTTTCAGGATAATAGTATCTCCCTTAGAAGCCTGATTAATTACTTCCTGAATTTTTTTATTTGTTTCCACATAACGGATATTTATAGCTTTTCCCTTTAAAGGAAAGACCAAAAATATCAATGCTATCATGGCTAATTTAATCTTCATTGCTATTCTGAGAATTCACCAAAGGCATAAGGCAAATCAGCACTGTACGCTTTTAGTTTAGCTTTCATTTCAGTCATTACCTGAGCATATTCCGGATCACCTGCCAGGTTGTTTTGTTCCAGACTATCTTTCCTGAGATCATATAACTGATCATTATCAAAGTATCCTGGAAATTTTTTGAACGCATTGTATCGATCTCCTTCGCCTTCTTTCATCTTCAATCCTTCCTGCGTAAACAGATGCCTGTTTTCAGATGTAATCTGATCTTCTATCTCAGATGGAAATCGTGTAGCGATGTATTTATAATCCTTGGTGGCTACTCCTCTTGTATAGGTCACTTCCATATACAAACTTGACCTCCAATCTGTGCTGGTATCATTGATCAATGGAAGCAAACTGATACCATCAAGCTTTACATCCGTTTGTGGGACTCCAGAAGCTTCTAAAACTGTTGGCACTACATCAATGTTTGATATTAGCTCATCAATGACTTCCCCTTCTTCAAAATGTCCGGGCCAGTTAATGATAAATGGAGCCTTCCCCAGGTTACAAGTCATTTTCCCATATGATTGATGATCACTTGCAAAAATGATTAAGGTATTATCTCTGATCCCTAATTTCTCAAGTTTGTCAACAATCGCTCCCACAGCATCGTCCAACCAAATCATTGTGGCTCGTTTGTTTAATTCCTTTTCATTGAGACCATCCTTTGTTGCTCTTTCCAAAATGCTTTCGTAGGAAGGTTGGGCATTTAAATGATCTGTCTTATAACCTGCTGGTGTAGCTCTCGGATCTGCCTTTAATGATCGTATTGGCGCCGGGGCATGAGGGATGGTTGAGGCTGTATATAAGAAGAAAGGTTTATCCTTATTTTCCTCTATAAACTGCAACGAATGATGGGTAATCCAATGTTGATTGTGATACATCAACTTGGAAGTAATGGGCAACCAGTTGAAATTGGTGGCATAAACAGCCCCTACATAATCAAAACCTGATGTGAGCTTAACTGTATCTAAAGTGAGTTGATAGTTCTTTTCAATTTTTTGTACCATCAATGGATTCTCGGGATCCTCATGATCCGGCACATGCCATAGAGGTAAACTCCCTTTTGCCCAATTGTGCCATTTTCCTGTAAAACCAGTCACATAACCACGGTTCTTCATCAAATGAGCTATCGTTTTATCTCCTTGAATAATGTCCGTATTCCATCTAATAAAAACAGGTTCATCATATGGATATTCTCGGGGCAATACATCAGATCTGGAAGCATATCTTCCGGTTAATACTGAATATCTACTTGGAGAACAAAGTGATGTTGATGGGATATATCTAGTAAACTTCACTCCTTGCTTAGCTAGTTGATCAATGTTTGGTGTCTCAAAATTGGCAGTGTAACAGCCCAGATCATCAAAGTTCATATCATCTGTATAAAAGACAATCACATTTGGTCTGGTAAGATGAGATGGTTTATCCCGGGTCTCTACACATCCCACAATCAGTATAACAATGAGAAAAACCGTCTTTTGAATCAGTTGGCAAGTCTGTATATATATTTTGGAAGAGAGGTAACCACAGCTCACTTGAGCACTCTACAAAAACCCC
>PAIY01000179.1 GCA_002704825.1 Phycisphaeraceae bacterium | reverse complement strand
TCGCTTCTGCATCGCAAACCTCCTTGTCTTAATGCACAGAAGTCATATCGGCTCGAGACAAACATCTATCCCACATTTTGAAAATGACAGACCACTAGCCGTGTCAACATGCCTTGGTCGAATAGATGATGTTATGGTATTGGTGCTTTTTAGCGTTCGAGCTTGATCAGTCCCATGTCTGCAAAGCTCGGGAAGATTTTATTGATCGCATTGGCATATTGGGCTTCATTGACTTGCCAGACCTTGCCTTTGAAAGCTTCAAATTTCTTTTGATCGATTACTGGAGAATCGTAAAAAAGTGTCTTCTTGCTGTGAAGGGTTGTGGTCGCTTGTGGCCAATAGGTCATGCTGCCATCAGGCATCTTGGAAGACTTGAGGTCGGAGAAGGCGCGGATGCTTGAGCCCGGTTCCAGGCAAGCCTTGCCGTTGATCAAGCCGACACCGATGAGGACACGCAGCGCCATGTCCGCTTTGAGTTCGCCCATGGCATTGTTCACGGCTTTCATGTTCTTGGCTTCACCAAAGCCCAGGAATCCGGCGCCCATGCGATCCAAACCGGCAGCAGGATAGATTTCTGCTTTTTGGCTACCTTTACCGCCGAAGAAACCGTGGTAGTAGTTGCCACGCGTCTTGCCACCGACTTTGGCGGATTCGATTTCCTGGAGTGATTGGCTGGCAACCACGGTGTCGACTGGAATCACTTCATAGCCGTCGGCTTCCAACTGCTTGACAAAGGCGTTGTAAAGTTGCGTTGGGTAGCTGATTTTAAAAGCATCGTCGAATTTGTATTCACGACGACCAACCCCTGCGATACGCATCATGGTGCCCAGACTCAGGGAGTTGTTCCCGATTTTATGATCGCGAGCAGTGACAAAGACCACGCCAAACTCAGCGATCATGACGCGCTTGGTCTTGGTGGGGTCGACTTTCTTGCCATCACGTTTCCAATATTTACCTGCTTCACTGATTTGGCTTTTGCTGGCTGAGGTGCTTGCTGATGAAGTGTTCGATTGAACCTGGGTGGATTGCGAACTTTGTTTGCTGGGTGTGCTTTGGAAACTGCTGGATCCGTTGTAAGCTTCAGGCTCATTACAGGCCGTCAACAGCAACCCTGCCAACACAGGTAAACACAGGCGATATGCAAGGCGGTGATTCATAGGATATCCTTGGTGCATGAGGTAAAGGTAAACTGGACCATAAAGAAACTGGTCATATCATTACCAAACGGCAATTCTGTGTCAATAAGACATGCATGACAAGTGACTTACGGGACGCAATAGTGTTTTTACCTGATCATGGAGTTATCACCTGATGACGGGCACAGTGAATGTATGCATCGCCATGGGCAGCAACATGGGAGATCGCCTCAAGCATCTGCAGATGGCCAGTGAACAGCTTGGGGACCTGCCTGATACCACGCTGACCGCCTGCAGCCAATGGCTGGAAACAGACCCTGTGGGTCCCATTGAGCAGGGGGCTTTTCTCAATGGTGCTGCGGTGATTCAGACGAAATTGTCAGCAGGGGATCTACTGGCCAAGCTCAACGCCATCGAGCACGAGCACGGCAGGCAGGATCAGGCGACACGCGTCAAGTGGGGGCCAAGACCGCTTGATCTGGACATCATCTTTTACGGTGATCAGATCATTGACCAGCCCGGGTTAATCGTGCCACATCCGTTAATGCATGAAAGGTCGTTTGTTCTCCAGCCACTGTCTGAGATTGCTTCGGATTGGGTTCACCCCAAACTCGGCCTGACCGTCAAGCAGTTGCTTGCGAATGTGAAGAGTTAACTTACGGACGTTACACTACCGCCTATGTCATTGCCCGTCACCAACAATCCGAAACCGACCACGCAACCACGTTTGCAGATCAACGAGATTTTCTACTCACTGCAAGGCGAAAGCACGTGGTCGGGCATGCGATGTGTCTTTATCCGTCTCAAAGGCTGTCACCTGCGTTGCTGCTATTGTGATACCGAATATGCTTTCCACGAAGGCCAATCCTTCACCGTTGACGAGATTCTCAAACAGGTTCAAGACATCCATTGCGATTTGTTTGAAATCACCGGCGGTGAGCCACTGCTCCAAAAGCAGATCCACCCATTGATGACACAGCTATGTGATCTGGGCAAGACCGTACTCATCGAAACCAGCGGAGCCTGTGACATCAGTGTCTGTGATCCGCGCGTCATTCGAATCATGGATTTAAAGACACCTGACAGTGGTGAAGTCGATCGCAATGATTGGAATAACATCCAGCATCTCAACGCCAATGACGAAGTGAAATTCGTGCTATGCAGCAGGGGGGATTATCTCTGGGCCAAGCAGATCATCGCAGAGCATGACCTGGCTTCACGGGTTAAAGCCATCTTGATGAGCAGTGTCAATGCGATGCCAGCCTCGTCGGAGTTAGCAGGCTGTGCGACCTTGCCAATGGATTCTTTGGCGAAGTGGATCATTGAGGACAACCTACCGGTGAGAATGCAATCACAACTGCATAAGCAGATTTGGGATCCCAATGCACGTGGGGTCTGAGAGGTCATTGGCAGATCATCAAGGTTCGATGGTCTGCTTGTCGTCCATTGTGTTTCTGGCCAACTTGGCTTCAGAGACGGAGGTGGCAGGTTCGGCAGGATGATCGACGAAAGAATATGACGGCTCAATGATTCGGACTTTACTGCTTGTTCGCTGTGAGCATCCGATGCTCACAAGACACATCATCATCAATAACACAAAAACTGTTCGCATCCGCATGGGAACCTCTTTCTGTATATCGCCTACTACTATGTTTATCGAGCCGTTGCAGAAAAAAGGCTCAGTGATGCGTCCTGTGAGTGTTATCGGAGGGAAGTTCCTGAAAAAAAGATCTGTTAATTCAGGTTATTGAAGCACGATGTGGCTGATGTAGGGGTTATAACGGTCAGATAACTTTTTCAGACGTTCTTCACCGTGGCGCATACAAAAACACGCAGCCAATGAATGAATCACATGCTGCGTGTTTGTGCTTGATGCGTTGAATCTTACTGAACGGGCAGTTGATTGGACGGTGGGAGTGTGATTGTTTCCTGGCTGTTTTCTTCCGGTTGCGGTTTCTTTTCCGGCAACGGCATCGGACTGACAGGTGCCGATGGCGAACCATCTTGAGATGGTCCGGGTTGCTGCATATTACGCGGGCGTATCGGTATATTCCCCATCCCTGATTCTTTGAACATGGCGAGTACATCCTGCGTGATATCCGCATTCGGACTCACCAGCAACATCGCATCCGTCCGCGTCATCACCACGTCAAAACCGCGCTCCCTGGCGACGTTCTGAGCAATGGGCGTGATCTGCTGCCGAAACTGGCCAATCATCGAGGTGTGTGCTTGGTTGCTCGTCTGTTGAGCTCTGTTGAGTTCCTGTCGGTACTGCTGATCAAGTTCGTAGGAATACTTTTCGAAATCGGCTTTCTGCTGCTCCGTTGGATTGTCTCCCAAAGCCTGCTGCCGCGTTTGGAGGTCCTGGCGAATTTTCTCCTGAGCTTCATTGAGATGGGTGCTGATCTGCGAGTTGATTTTCATCATCTGTTCCCCCAACGCCTTGTCAAAACCTGTGCTCATGGCAATTTGATCCATATCCACCACAGCGATATTCCCCGCCTGCTGGGTGTGTGATTCCTTCTCGCATCCCAATGTCAAAACCATGCCCATGGACAGTATCATGACCAGCAAAAATCTCATACCAAGCTCCCTTGCCACATTCTCAAATTGATTTTCATCTTGACAGAAATGATCATCAAGGCCACACTGGGCTATCCTGATGAAACCCGAACAAACCATCCCGCTCTTTGATCATACCCCGGACTTGCAAACGGCTGGTGGTATGACAGAACCAACGCGTTCTCAGACTTCACATGATACACTGGACCTCTGCGTTCTGGGCAGCGGGTCCGGCGGGAACTGCACCGTCATCCAGTACCAGAATCAGGCCATGCTGCTTGATGCCGGGCTTGGGCCGGTGACCATCAGCAGACGTCTGGGGCAGGCAAAAAGCTCGCTGCAACAGATCAAAGCGATTGTCATCACCCATCTGGATCAGGATCATTTCCGGCCAACCTGGATTAAAACCATGGTCGGCTGGGGGATTCCACTTTACCTGCATGCCTGGCATGTCACCGATCTCAAACGCCAAAGGCATGCTCTGCCACTTATTACGTCCGGCTTGGTGCGAGAGTTCACTGAAAAATTCAACCCGCTGCCAAATCTGGATTTTCACCCCATCCACCTGCGACATGACCGCCAGGGAACCTTTGGTTATCGCATCGACTCCAATCACGGCTCAATCGGTTTTGCGACCGATTTGGGACATGTACCTGATAAACTTATCCAAAGCTTTACCAATGTGGATATCCTTGCCCTGGAAGCCAACTACGATCCCAGGCTTCAACAGGCCAGTACCCGTCCCGAGCATCTCAAACGTCGAATCATGGGCGGGGCTGGGCATCTGTCCAATGAACAGGCATTCGAAGCCGTCAAACGAATCGATAGACGGTCAGCTGACGGCCAGCCTGCACATGTCCTGTTGCTGCATCGATCACAGCAATGTAACTCCGAAGAAAAAGTCCGCGAAGTCTTCGCCCGGGATCCAGCAATCTTCCCACGGGTGACACTCACCCAACAACGCCGACGCACACGCTGGTTCAAACTCAACACCACGCGTAAAGCGCCACATCCCGTCTCTGAACAGATGTCCTTTGGTTTCTGATCTTTTGTGACCGATGACCAAAGATCGCCAGAAGCATCGATCCAACATCCACAGTCAATCTGTTTTATTTCATCGTTACGTCGCGTCGTAGCTGTCTGCTGAAGTTTGATAGCAATCAACTTTCAAAGCCATGCAATAAAAAAGTTCGTGGTGATGAGCGCCAAGGTCTCATCACCACGAACGAGGTACTTTGAGTTTCAACGTCCAGCCTGGTAGTCGGCTGGACTGAACCGGGGTTTATGCTTCCTGATCTGCAGGTGTTCCAAACCAGCGGAGCAGTAGATCAAGCGTATCGATCTGACCGATGGAGAATTCGCCACCGTAGTAGACTTCGCCATTGAGATAATCCACACCATTCCAGACACTGGATGTGCCGAACTGCCATGGTGTGTAGTACTCATCACCGGATGCTGCCAAACCGGACATCATGATGTTGTACCAGTCATCACCCAGCGAATCGACCGTAACCGAACCGTCGTCAATCGGCGGGACATTGGTGTGATTCAAGCCAAGCAGGTGACCCAGTTCATGACCGGTGACGTTGGCGATAAACGTGCTCATGTCAGCCAACTCGGTTTCATAGCTGGCCGTACCATCGATGTACCGATCAAAGTTGACATCGAAGTACTGCAGGGCGATGTATGCCACATCGTTCTTATCCATGTTCATCAGGTCAACATGGGACGCTTCACCATAGTTACCCGTACCGCTGCCGGTATCAGAGTCGGTTGTTTGACCGATGTAGATTTCAGCATAGTCAAGTTCAATTGAATTGCCGTTACCGTCCACATAAGTATCAGGATCGACGGTGGTGAAGTAGATGCCGTAATCGTTACTGGCAAACATACTGAAGAAGGTGCTCGCAGCTGTGATTTCTGCGGTGTCATTCGTACCATCGCCGTCAATGTCCGACTCCTTGGCAATACCGTCATCAAGATTGTCGGTTGAATAAGTGTAACCGTCGGTGGCATTGCCTGTGAGCAGGAAGGTGTCGCCGAGCAAAGCATTGGCATAAAGGTCATAAACCTTCTGGGAGATCAAAGCGATGAGTTCATCATTGATCGCAGCCAATTCTTCTTCGGTGTATGCATCATGATCATCATCATAATAGAAGCCAAATTCGTCGACATAATTGGTCAGATAAGGTGCAAAGCCCAGATCAGCTGCATCGAACTCAGCAACATCGTAACTTAACGGGTTGCCCAGACTATCTTCATAACCTGTTGCCACACCGCCTCCGAAGTTCAGATAGATCAGCTGCTTGGCTTGGTTGTTATCAGTGCCCGGTGTATAGGCGACTTCATCTGTCGGATCACCGTTTTCATCCACAGGCACATCGATCAACTGAGCATTGCTGTAGAGACCAACGCTTAGTTCAAAGTCAGATTCATACAGATAATTACCTGCAAATTGATCGTTGTAGTAGAAGTACTGAGAATCAACCACGAGGTAGTAGTTGCCGTCTTCAGGTAACTGCAAGGCCTGGAATCCGCTGGCACCTGAGATATAGCCGTCTTCATCTTCGGTGTATTCGCTCCATTCGTAACGGGCTACCAGTTCAAAGGTGTCATCACCTGCAGTTACGGTACCTTGATCATCCTGATAGAACAGGCCGATCACCGCGTTGGTGTAGTCGAGGCTTTGATAGTTGTAGCTGAAGAACTGACCAGCCTCTGCGGTGAAGTTCATGACAAACGGATCGCCACCATACTGGTAGAAACTATCTTCGATGACGGTTTCTTGATTGAGCTCCAATTCTGTAGGATTCAAAGATGCATTCAGGAAATCGAAGTTTTCAAAATCATCAGCAATGACGAAGGTTTCGAAGATACCGCCTGAAATACCATCAGCATCACCATCAAGAACCGTTCCTGCCAAGTCATCAACCACGTCTCCGTACTGGTCAGCAACGCCATCTTGATTAAAGTCGCCCAATGCCGAGCGTGACCAGCGGGTTTCGTTCTCGAAATTGAGTGCTGTACCCGAACGGTCAAGCAACGCCTGGTGACCATCAGAACCATCTGAGATGGTGATCTTGGTCAATGGGCTAAAGCCTTCAAAGTCTTTGCTCTTGAGTCGGATCACACCGATCTTGTTACCTGCTGCATTGGTGCGTGTGACATATTCGAGTTCAACATTTTCAATATATGTTTCAGTCGAAACATAGTCCTGAAGTGTGATTGAACCAAATGGATTGTCTTCTGTGGTCAGTGAAATCGTATTGGCATTGAGTTCTTCGTTGAACACAATCTCAATGATCGAATCCGATGTCTGTGTTACAGAGACCACCTGCGGACCGCCGGGTAGATCGTTGTAGGTCTGACGACGGATCACGGCATTCTGTGTACCACTGATGGCAGAAGGCACACTGTCCGAAGCGACGACGAGGTTAAACAGGCCTGTCGTTTCATTGGTGTTACTTGCCTGCGTCACGGTCAGGCTACCAATTGAACTGGGTTGGATACCTGCTGATTCAACGGAGTAGTACGTGCCGTTTTCAGTGTGATCCTGGAAGTAGTAAGCACTGAAGTCACCGCGTTGGATTTCACCACGCTCTGCTGAAGGCAGGACGCCAGCAGCCAGGACGGTGTCCCGCATGGTGTTGATATTAGCGCTGGTCAGTGAACCACCGGTAATTACATCATCTTCGGTGTTGAGCAAGCCGTCTTCGCCGAGCCAGACACCGTAGAGGATATAGCTCTGTTCCGTTGTCCCGCTGACAGTCAGGTTCGAGCCACCCAAAGCGACGTTGTAGATGGCTTCATCCATGTCATCAAACAGGGAGTTACCAACCACGCCGAAGACGGTGATCGTACCTTCATGGGTGTTACCCACATCAACAGTTCCGATATCACCGTTGACACGAATCACCGTGTTGCTTGAGGTGCCTGCACCGATGTTCAGCGATGACATATCGCCATCAACAAAGAAGTTGGCATTGTCGAGCATCTGCCCAAAGATATGGAAGTTGTTGAGTTTGCCGGTACGCAGTGTGCCATCGAAGGTTGATCCTGATTCATAATCATTGAGATAGTAATCAACATCAATCACGGCATTGGATTGGACGGATTCTGCAATGTTGATGTTAATGGCACGTGCTGCGTGGATATAACCATCGAAATCACCGCCGAAGTAAAGCACATTCGCCAGATCGTTCACATCGATCACTGCGTTTGTACCGAATTCTTCAGGCAGAGCTTCATAGCTATGCAGGTTGAACTCATTGATGTCCTCAGCAACAACGGATCCATGGAAATCGGTGTTGTAAAGTTCAATACGGTTGATGGTATTGTTGGTCGAAATGACGCCATCAAAGTCACCGCGGATACTGAAGCCTTCCATAGTCACGATATTGGTATCAGAACCATTGGCAACGAGACGACCGGAGAATGCTTCGCGTTCACTGGCATTGGTACTGCCATGGCCGACGGCAAGCACATCACCCCAACGGATGCGGTGTGCAACAATACCGCCGAGCAGATCCATGCTGGTGGCAAAGAAGGTCACCACTTCGCCGTCCGCCATACCGGTAATCTGAGAGTTACTGCTGTCATAGCTCAGATCGGTCAGGGCACTGTCGACCGTACCGGATTCGGTGCGTGCGGTGACCACTGCCGAGTTGGTGTTAATGCTGACAATACGACGTGTTTGGGTATCCACACCGATGAGTGTGCCACTGGCATCAAAGGCAATGCCACCGATTTGTGCCAGTTCATCCGTATTGCCTGCCATGGTCAGTTGACCAACACGGGAAACTTCATTGGTCGCCAGGTCAACCTTCCATAGGTTCGGATTCTCGCCAACCGTGACCACATACGCAAAGCCGCTGGCAGTATCGATGGTCATGCTCGATCCAGTCTGGGCTTCACCAAGTGGCAACGATGCTGACAAGTGGAACTCAGCAGTACCAGTTGTGGCATCAATCGGATTGAGTTCAATGGTGCCCAGGAGCGAGGTCTGGTTACCCGCCTTGGCGCTCTGGTAGACAGTGCCACTGCTGTCAGCAATGTAGGCAAAGGCCACTTCGAACCCATTGACCACACCGATGGCAAAGGCATCAATACTGTTGTTCAAAGAGTCATCATTCGACACTTGTTTCAAACTGTAGTTATAGACCGTCGTTTGGATATTGTTTGTGTCATCCGTTGTGGTCACAATATCACTGGTATACAGGCTTGAGGTCCACTTCGTCGCATTCGGTACATTACTACTTAGGTCTGCAGTCTTGTACAGAAGCTGAACCACAAGGTTATAGCTCGCATCAAAACCAATGCCAATGATCTGATTCTCGTTGCTCAAGAGCGTCTCGGTGTCATTGTTGGTATTGGTGTCATCAATCTCCAGTTGGGTGGCAATCGGGTTGGTCTTGGAGAAGCGATAGATGAAGTTGGTCGTGCCATCATATGCTGCAGCGTAGAAGTGTCCATCTTCAGCGTTATAAGCAAGACCCTTGATTTCCAGATCGACACCCAGTCCCGTGATGGTACGACGGGCAAGAACCGCAGAGCTTGGACTGTGTGCTGTGAGATAGAGGTCGCCTTCGTCAATCTGGCTGCTGTCAATCTGCATCATGACATACTGAGCAGTCGCATCCTGACCGTTGCCATTATCTCGACTGATCAGCAGCAGGTTGTCCTGTGCGTCAAAGGCAATCTGAACGATGTCAGAAACATCTGCTTCCTGATTGTAGGTCAAACCCAGTACGTCACGGATAATGCCCATATCGCGGATGACACCGTTGGTTGCATCTATCTCGACAAGATGTGCCAGCGTTTGATCGTTCTCGTCCGTAATGTAATCAATGGCAAAGACGCGTCCCTCGCTGTTGATTGCCAAACCTTCGTAATCACTTGTGTCCACAGCTGTGGGGGCATCGTCTTCACCAAAAGTCACTTCATTGCTCGGCAGGTAACTCGAATCCGTTGTCATCGCCATCAGAACGTCATCGGTTGTATTGTCGGAATCGTGATCAAAGTACTCAAGGCCGGTGATGTTATCAGCCAGACCGCTATAGGTCGTAACAACGGTGCTTGACCCTGAGTTATCGTAAACATCAATACGTCCTTCATACGTCGGATCAACGCCATCGATGGTCGAGGGGACTTCGACAAGGTAGTAGTAGGCTGCGAAGTTACCAGTGGAATCGACGGTGGAGTACAGGTACTGAATATCAGTCGTGTTCACATCGTCATTCACAGTGTAGCTGACGGTGTTATCCGCACCCGTGTCAGAACTCATGACGATCATGTAGTGAAGATCACCTGCGATGTTGATCCGTGCACTGGGGTCAATGGTGCCCAGACGCAATTCTGTCACGTTGCCGGAGATGTAGCCGCTGAAGTTGGCTGCAACCTGGATGGCATCCTGTTGATACACACTTGTTGAGCGGATGTATGAATTCTCGTTGGTGGCATCAATCCACATATCCGGCGTTGTAATGATCGGATCACCCGTACCACCAGGACCATCCGTATCACCTGCCAGGACAAGTGATCCAGTCGTGCCTTTGAGATTATAGAAGTCCATGTTGCCGATTCGTACGTCATCAGATGTGAGAATCTGACCGATCTGAATTTCGGAGTCTGTGGAGTAATCCAGCACAATCGATGTCGCATCGAAGTTCGGGTTGGCAGCTTCGTCACGGATGATATAAATCGCGTCGATGTAATTGTCACCATCATTGGCATCGTAAACGTACACCTTGTCATTGCCGATTTTACGGATGTCGATGTAGCTGCCAGCGGGAAGATCAATGCGGGTAAAACTGGTGCCCACTTCCTGTCCGTCATTTTCATAGTCAACAACGGCAACCCCCAGGCTATTGAAGAAGTCGGTCACGGTCGGATTGATCGGAGCTTCAGAAGCAATGCTGGTGGTGTTCGAAGTGATACGTGAGTCGGCTGCGATGTAGCCGGTTGCGCCCACGCCACCGCCACTGACATTGTTGATGATGCTGATACCACCGCCCTGGACAACACCGTTCTCAAGGTTACGGATGACGCTGTCATCGGTTGTGTCATCAGTAGGATCATCATTTCCCTGATCATCGATAATGCCAAAGACACCGTTTTCACCGACATCAAGACCCGCAATGACATTAACGTTTGTAGCTGTGGCGGTACCCAGATACACCGTACCCAAATCACCGTAGTACAGCGTGCGGGTTGTGGCGCCGAATATTTCAGACATATCATCACTGATATCTGCATGATCGGCTTTGTTACTACTATTAAGCAGGGAAGCGGCGGCCGAGTGACCGAGGACGAAGCCGGAGACCACGGTTGAGTCGCTAATGCTGGTATTGGCACGGAAGGTGTCAATGTCGTGACCTGCAGCGATGATGCTGTTGGAGACATTGCCTGCAACGAAGCTGACGATCTTCTCAAGCGTACCGCCTTCAAAGACGTCAGGCATGGTATCGATGTTATCTGCGAAGATACCATCGTCACCTGCTGAGAGACCCGCCTGGAAGACAGAGTTCACAACATTGCCAGTGGTTGTGTTGGTAGTGCTGATGCTGTTGATACGACCGCCTACAAAGACGTTTGCGTCGTAGTAATTGTCTGCTACGAGCGATTCAAGGCGGCTGCCGACAACCAGGTCGCCATGCATGTCTCCCTGAATCGTGACGTGTGCATTGCCATGGATATCCATGCGGGCCAGACTGTCACTGTCTGTGCCAAAATCACCACGGACGGTCAGGGTCGCACTGTCTGCAAATGTTGCAGTACCATCCATGTCACCGTTGATTGTGACATTGGGGCGAGCACCAATGGTTGCATTGACTGTCAGGTCTCCGCCGAAATCTCCGCCAATGTTTGCTGAGCCCAGATCACCCAGCGTAATCGTCACATTGTCGCCCACGTTACCTGAGACATTGAAGGTGTTGGTCTGGTATTCACTGCTGATGGTAACACCCAGTTCATCCGAGCTCTGGATACTGCCACCAATCGTCGCAGCCAGGATTTGACGTGCTTGAATAGAGGTACCAGCCAGGAGATCACCACTGACCTGCGGGGCGGTGGTGCTGGTGTTGTCCGTGGTGGTGAAGCTGTTGATGGAGCCATTGGAGGCGTTGATCTGTGCATTGACATTACCACGGGTCACCGTCACGGTACCGATATTGCCGTAGGAGGAGGAGAGCGTGACACGTTCATCCAAGCCAAGGCTACCATCGGTGATTGAGACGATGTTGATATTACCACCTGCAAGAACATTGCCGGTTACATGGCCCTTATTGGCTGTGATGTTGTTCAGATAACCGTGCACCACGACATTGCCGGAGATCAGCGACAGACCGTACTGCGCCTTCGCCGAATCAGCAGATTCGGTTTGGAAGAGAACGTCTGCGGTGCCGCTGGCATTGTCATTGATCTGGTAGAAGTATCCATTGCTATCGGAGGTATAACCGGTGGCATTAGCGACTGTTCCCAGAATCTCAGTTGTAGTGGTGTCAAAGCTGGTTGCTGTGAAGGTCGAGTGAGCCGGGATGATCAGCGAGCCGGATTGACCACTGGTAAAGCTGGTCACCGAAGGCGTGTTGCCAAAGGCCGTATGGTTAAAGAAGCCCGTTGCAATCACAAAGCCGTTGATCAAACCGGGGATACGGAATGATGATGCTTCAGGATTGCTCATTTCAATGATACTGCCGTTTTCCGGATTTGCTGTATCGATCACATAAAGACGAAGGTTGCCTTCGCTGTCTGAGTCAATCGATGCGATATACATCGTACTGGCTGCATTGGTAAAGTAATCGACATCCGGCAGAGCAATCGCTCCATTACCCACTGAGGCATAGTCCTTCTCAATCTCATCATTAACCTCTTCGGTAATGTTGATGGTGTAAAGCGTGTTGATGTAATTAATGTTCGGCTGAGTCACATTCAGTAAATACAGCTTGTCATTTGAGAATGTCAGGGAGCTTGCAATCTGATTATCTGAACTGATCGAGATACTGCTGATGTTGGTCATTGCAATACCAGACGAAAGGTCTGAAATCACATACAACTTCAACTGATCATCTACGCCTGAATTATCGACTTTGACTGTGAAGTAAATTTCATTGGGATCATTCGGGTTGACTTCAATGGCTTGAATAGCGTTTGTGGTAGTACTCAAGCTGAGCGTCCCCAGTGAGGTGACGCCATTGAGCGTACCGTTGCTGTTGCGTGTAATGCTAAATAGTTCATATCCAGTAACGACATCAAGATCATTCGTGATTGCATCAACCACATAGAACAAGTCATCTGAATATGCCGTAAAATCAACCACATGGTTGAAGCTGTCACCGAGCAGGGCGCCGATGTCATCACTGACACGGGTTGCTGAGATTCTGTCCGTGACGTTGCCATACACATGGACATCGCCGGAGATCACGCCGTTGGCAGTGAGTTTGCCGAGATTGCCCTGGACGATCAGGTCCATGAGCATGTCACCGCCGGAGCTGTTGCGTCCGACTTCCATGGTGCCCAGGTTACCGGTGATGGTCAGGCTTCCGCTTGCATCATCGCCGACGTAGATGGTATTGACATCACCATCGACATAGAAGTCGTCACTTGAAAGGCTGCTTGCCACATCGATCTTGTTCAATGCTGCGATTGCAGATTGACCGCCTTCGATCTGGATCCAACCGGTAAAGTCACCGTCGATGTCGATGTTGTTAACCGCGCCAGCCACAATGAGATCACCGGCCATGTCACCAGTGATATTGAACTGGTTGAGATAACCGTTGTAACCTTCGAGTGTCAAAGCTGAGTCAGCGCCAAAGTCACCGCCGATTGCAAAGAGGGTCAATTCACCAGCCACATGCAAGTCGGAGTTGATCAGGTCTGAACCAATTTGTATGGCGTCCATGCTGCCGGTGGTCAGGTTCACACCCTTGACGATGTCGGTGACAAAGATGTTGCCAATGTGGTTGGCAAAGACGATCTGGGTTTCAGGTGTATCCGTTTCATTGTCGCTGCGAATCTGGTAAGCATTAAGCGTTCCCAGATTATGCGAACCACGCATGTCCACGCTGGCAAGGATACCGGCCTGAAGCACGTCGGGGATGGCAGCGGCGGTGCCTGAATCCTGGTAGTTGCCAAACCAACCCAGGTTGGCAATCTCAGCGATATCAACACCGTTATTGATACCCGAAACCATGGCCATGAATTCATCAATCTCCATACCGTTGGAGTCTGCAAGGTAATGCAGCAGGTCCGTGAGGGTGTTAGCAATGCCATCGACCTGCATGGAAGGACGGACGCCCAGTCCAAAGAGTGTCGGATCGATGTAGCGTGCATTGGTTTCAAGATTGATGGTGTTGATGCTGGTCACACCGTCGAAGATCACATCACGGATACCGTAACCATCAATGGTCATGGTGTTGATGTCATTCCCTTCGTTGATGGCGATCAGGCTGTTGAGCAGACCAAAACCGTCATCAACAGTGATGGCGTTGATTTGATTGCCCACCAGGACCGTGCCGAGGATACCGCCCTTATTGGTGGTCGAAATGCTGTCAATACCGCCGTTGGCTCTGTAGCGTGAAAGTTCACGGTTGTACTGGGCCTGAACAATTGCCTTTTCTGCAGTGGTCAATCCAGTGTAATCAGGTTCTTCAGGTTCGGAAACGGAGGTTGAGGAGATGGACGCTGTGATCCATTCCAGAGAATCCGCCAGGTCCGAGATGACCATGATGTTGCTGTTGGCAATGACACCATTGGTCAGAGCGATTCTGCCAATACCTTC
The DNA here is from genome assembly GCA_002704825.1 of Phycisphaeraceae bacterium. Classification (GTDB taxonomy): domain Bacteria; phylum Planctomycetota; class Phycisphaerae; order Phycisphaerales; family Phycisphaeraceae; genus UBA7800. The sequence continues at coordinate 18,352 of PAIY01000179.1, read as the reverse complement.
TTCGGAAACAATATTGCCGAAGATGTCAGAGCCTTCTCCCTGATTGACGACTTCGAAGATGAAGCCCTGGGCAAAGATACCCGATTGGGCGACTTCACCATTGCCTGTGCTGGCAAGACCTTCACCGATGATCACCGAATAGATATCGCCGGTCGCAAAGATCGGGCCTGCGATACCTTCGAAGATGTCCGTCTTGTTCACACCGTCATAGTTGGCATGGACTTCGCCGATGTAACCATCAACCATGATATTGCCAAGACCTTCGTTGGCCCTGATGGTGGCAATGTTGCCCGAGACCACACCGATATGCTGTCCGAGGAACGGATAGGCATCGTTGAGTGTTGTACGTGGATTGATGGCTGTACCGGTATTGGATGATGTCAAACCAATTGAACCGGAGGAATACAGATTCTGAATGCTGGCAGCAGAGACATTGACGATTTCACCACCTGTGTTATTGGCAATGGTGTAGAAATCACCTTCACCAATGGTCAATTCAGCATCGGCATCATCGCCAGATGTCGTGGTTACAACAGGTGCTCCCGTGACCATCCAGATATCGATGCGTGTACCGTCCGACGAACCGAGAATCACATTCAGATCACCCGGATCATCGGTTGTGTCATCATCATTACCGCCAGTTCCGGTACCGGTGTCTGTACCCGTGTCAATTTCATCCGGATTTTCAACGGGGATACCTTCGCCCAGGGCGATGATCGTGCCGATTTCAGCCGCGTTACCCACACCGTTGGAGATGGCGTTAATGGTCATGCCACCGGTTGAGGAGACACTGATGATGACTTTACCACCGCTGCTGCGGATGCCGTAAGCCACCAGTTCAAGACTTGCCAACGTGATGGGACGATTGAATTCGTCGTACTGCTGTGTGACATCGGTTGGGATGAAGTATATCTCCGCACCCGAGTCATCATAGACTGAGACGGTTTCGCCTTCGTCAAAGACTTGCGTCACCGGGTCACCTGAGCCGAAGTACAAGTCCTGATAGACATCGCCACCAACCTGGATATAGCGAACATTGCCGCCCAGACCGGTGCTGATCTGCGGACCACCTGCATTGGAGGAACCAAAGTCACCCACCACATCGATGAGGTCGATGATACCGTCCTGGTTGAGGTTGTCTTCGTTGACGCTGATGACGCTTGCGATATCAGTGTCCATATCGCCAGCACGGATCACACCCAGACCGCCGTTGGCATGGATGTTCACATACACTGATTCAAGACCATCAATGACCTGGATGTCACCTGAGACATGTGCGTAGTCCAGGTTCAGATCAGCGACGTTGGCCATGATCAGCCCCACGTTGCCGTCTTCGACTTCGAGGTTCAGGCCGATCTGGTCATCCGCATCATCCGAACCGATTGCACCTGCAATATCAGCACGCAGGTCACCGCGTCGGATCTGGATATTGTTGGTTGAGCTGAACTCACTGCCCCAACGGTAGAACTGGGTATCGGTCACCCAGATGGCACCCAGATCACCATTACGGACAATGGTCGATGCTGCTTCGAACTCACCAAAGAGATGTTCGCGGGAAACAATGCCGCCGACCGCCAGGTCACCAACGCCCTTGATCACCAGTTCGTAGTGAGCTTCTCCGAGTAGGATCGTTGTGGATTCACCACTGTCGGTTTCGCCATTGAAGTTGCCGTCACCGACAAAGCCGACCGCAATACGGTAGAGACCGGGTTCTGCTGCTGTGAAGGTGAATTCTTCACCCTGGAACTGATCGAATTCAATATCACTGTAATCCGATGCAACCAGTCGACCTTCCTGGTCATAGACACCCACATTCAGCAGGTAGCCATAATCACCATAGCTAAAGCCATCTTCATCGGTGTATTCAAAGCCACTCAGATCGATGCTGATGGTTTGTCCACCCATCAAGGCGACTGCATAGTAGTCGACTTCGTCGTTACCTGTGTTTGAACCATCCAGTAAACCATGCACACGAATAACACTATCTTCAGACAAACCATTTTCGCGGACCGAGCCGAGAACCTGTGCTGTTTCGAAGGTGTCGTTGGTGTAGGTATCAAGAGCATCATCGAGACGCCCCATCTGGAACCAGTCACCTGTGTTCAAATCTGAATCGTTGAGTTTGTATTCGATTTCCTGTTGAAGGACAGAGGAATCGAGATTGGAGATGCCTGTCGAGTTGTTGTCGACTTCAACCTGACCACTGGTGGAGTTAATCGAGAGCATTTGTCCCAATCGTCCGCCGACATGCAGGTTAAAGCCGGTGCTGTAGGTCACGTCAGCATCAATGTCATCGGTGACGGTCACACCATCGGTGCCGATGTAGGAGGCAACGATGAGGTTACGCAGATCACCGCCGACATAGAAGTTGTCATCGACTTCCGAACCCGCCAGTGAGAGACCGACCTGGCCATCAGTTTGGCCGGTGAGCAGCCAACCGGTGTAGAACTCGCTGATCGAGCCGGAGATATTCACCTGACCGGTGACAGTACCCGCGATAAAGATCTTGTCGATATTCTGTGCAAACGCTGAGTCCTCATCGGTGCCGGTCAGTTCCATGATGATGGCTGAGTCGGTCACAGATGTCGAGCTCAACAGGGAGGTCGCATTGTCGGCAGCCAGATAACGGTCATTGATAAAGTCATAGCTGATTTCGGAGACCGTGTTACGCAACGAGCCGTCCGGTGAAATCGCTGCGAAATTGACCAGCGGTGCATCCGGATCCGTTGTGTCGTCATTGGTATAGTCGATTTCAATGAGACGGCCGTTGGTTGTGTCGTGTGCAAACAGGCGGTTGTCAGAATCAAAGTCCATCGAACCAATCGTGATCGTCGCGTCTTGGTCATCCACATCGGTCAAGGTGCCCACCAGGGTGATTGAACCACCACTGGCAGTATCGACCAGGTAGAGTTCGTTGCCATTAGCAACCATGTACATCGCCTGATAATCATAGAACTGTTGGCCATTGCTATTATTGGTCAACGGGTTGTTGGCAAAGGCAATGGTCTGCACGGAGTTAATGCCACTGGTTTCCAGCGTACGGATTGGGCGGAAGGTAACATCACCGACAAATTCATTGGTTTCCGGATCCAATTCATAAATCAATTGGCCAAGAACCGGAACGTCGGAGGTGGACTGATTGAGTGTGAAAGTGCCTGAATCAGCATCAATGGAGTAGAAGTTGCCATTGCTGTCCGATCCCAAACCAATGCTGTTATCAGAGACAGCATCTGCGTCCGATAACGCGACGGCAGCCAACGGATTGCCTTCAGCCACACCACCGAGCAGATCGTTATCAATGAGAATCATACTGCCGGTCGTACGGTCGACGGCAACAAGATTGCCATCGGTGTCGGTGTCCATGTTTTGAATGGATGTGTTGGCCGAGTCAAGCTGGACCACCCCCATCAATTCAGCAACGGAAGGTGATGCCAGGTTGATTCGCAGCAGTTGATCCGTTGTACCGTTGTTGATCACTGCATACAGATACTTCTGGCTGTTACCTAACGCGTTGGTCGCCGTTGCAAAGCTCAGAGCGTTGATATCACCACTGATACCCGTGGGCAGTGTCAGTGAAGCAATCTTGGTTGCAACGATGTCATCAATACCGTCCGCATCGATATCCGTCGGGTTGATACCGATGGTATAAATGGCACGAGCGTTGGGATCCGTTGAGTCCAGATCATCAGCAATCACATACAACTCACCGCTGCTGGTGTCCACTTCGATGGCATGGATACCAGTCAACAGACTGTAACCCGTGGTGAAGTTGTTTCCATCAACTGTCTTGATGTTACCCAGGACGTTGGAGGCCGTGATTTGACCGGTGACGGAATTGCGATCTGAACGAACCAGCTGGTAGCTGCCCGCAGCATCGTTGTTGATCATGTAAACCGTACCTGCCGCATTGATCGTCAGATCAATCAAATCGTCAAGGACATTGTTAACGGTCCCTTGGGGCACAGACGGCAGGTAGTTATCAATTTCGGCCACCGCGTAAAGCGATTCGCCAGCATCGTCAGAGAAGATATCCGTCAGACCAAAGTCAAGGCCAAGGATATTGGTGATCGCAGTACCGATACCTTCGAGAAGGATTTGCTCGGGACTGTAGGTCACGCCGTTGATGATGAATGACAACTCCGTGCCGTTGATGGCATTGCCAACCGCATCAAAGCGGTCGTTGTCGATCACAGCAATGATCGGGCCATTTGTGTTCTGACCCAGGTTGGTCTGGGAAACAGCCATGGCAACGGTGTTGTCAATGTTGCGACCGATGAGGTTTTCACGGAAGTTGATTTCACCCGAGATACTCGAACCATCCAGATCAGGCAGGACCAGGAGATTCTGAGCAACGAAGATACCGGCTGAGAGGTTGTAAGTGTCATCATCAGCAAAGTCATCCAGACCCACCGGACGGACACCCAGCGATTGAAGTAGGCTGCCTGCAGTGACCGGGATAAAGGCATCCTCAACATCCAAGTCGTCATCGTACTGTTCGGTACGGGCACCGATGTAAACCTGGCCGGTTCCGTCAACCGCAGTCACGGTGAACTGGTCACCACCATCGGTTGGATTGACAAACAGGTCACCAATGCTGCCTTCGAATGGCAACATCGAACGATCATCTTCATCAGCTTCCGGATCGTAATCCTCGACATAGCTGATGATGATCTGTGAGTTCTCACTTGCCTGAGCCACGTAGATCTGGAACAGCGATGACGTTTGCGGACGATCGCGGAAATCAACGTAAACCAGTTCGTCTGATTCAGTATCGGTTGCAATGAGAGCACCCAATTCACCTGTGAACGGATTGATCAGGTTCGGGTCATAAGTCAGACCACCCAGTGATTCACCGCGGACCGGATCATCTTCATCCGGATCAGCATCGTCAGGATCAGGCAGGGCACCAATAATGTTGACCACACCTGTTGTCACATCAATGGTGATCAGGCGGCTGTCTGCGCCATTCTGTTCAACAGCATAGATGGTGTTATCCAGTGCATCCGGATCTTCATCGATAATTGCCAGGCCTGAAACCGTGTCGATTGTTTCGCCAAGATACTCAACAGCGACCGTGTTCAAGGTGAAGATGGTCAGCGGTTGATCCTGATCATCGCGCACGACCACCATGGTGACCAATTCACCTTCGCCATCACCATTGATGCGATAAGCGAGGATGCGTTCCTGTTGATTCCCATTGCTGTCTTCGTAGGTATCAAAGACAAAGGAGGTGATGCTTTCATCATTGGGGGTGGTTGTCAGCGAGACATCCAGACGCGTGAGGCTGTTTTGGATCGCTGAAGCATTCCCCGCTTCGGTGTCGATGGTGTAGATAAAGTCGCGCGTACCGTCATCGGTGGTTTCGTGCGCCACGACGTAAAGCAGACCATCAATCGGGCTGAAGTCAGCCCCCAGAACGCTTTCAACGATCGATTCACCACTCTCAGCATCCACGGACATGGAAATCGCAGAACCGCGGATTGCATTGCCACCAAAGGTGGTAAACAGCAGTGGACGATCCGAACCTTCTGTGTAGCTCGCCAAACCATTGGCTGCCACCACGGCACCTTCGATGGTTAGCGCTTCAGAGACACCCGAAAGCGGGTTGATCTCAATCAGTCGAGCGCCATCTTCCGGGGCCACGTCGATACCAACCAGAATCTCATTGCCATCGGCATCCACGGCAAAGGTTAACGCGTTAACGTCAGTATTGGTACCGCCGACCAGCACCTCACCGATCGAATCGGCAAAGGCATAAGAGCTTGTGTTTGAGTACTGGATGTAATGCAAGACGGTGTTTTCATCTTCGGCAGCTTCACGATAGGTAGCATAGATGTCACCATTTTCGTCAATGGCCATCCCCAGGTAATCACCAATGACTTCGTAGCCATCAAGGACGATAGGTCGCACATCACTGTTAAGGAAATCGTTTCCTTCAGGCAAAATGAATTTGCCAGAATCCTTGTCGATGCTGATCACAGCCACGTCGTTGTTGCTGTAGAAGAATACAGTCCCCGTGTCCGTGTCTTCCTGACCTGTGGCCAACTGGCTGGCGTCGCTGGTGATATTGCCGTCATAGTTCTGGGTGATCACGTACAGATTGCCATCCGTATCAAAGTCCATGGCATGGATTTCGCCAACTGAACTGTTGGAATCCAATTTCAATTGAACCAGTCGACGACCATCACTCTGGGAAGTGTCAATGGCAACGAGATTCGATGAGCCATCCGCTTCCGTACGGGCTTCCATGGCAATGATGTCTGTCGTGTTGATTTCACCGTTGATGTGGATCTCACCGAAATCGATCACGTTGCCGCTAACCAGACTGATACTCAACAGTCGATCCACGTTCTGATCATTTTCTTCTTCAGCATAGATACCAAACAGACGATTGTTACTCGCACCGGTCATAAAGGCCAGGGCGGTCATCGCACCAGCTGCCAGGTAGGTTGTATCACCATCAACCATCAAGGTCTTGGCGTTAGTTGCTTTGGCTTGTAGGCTGCTTAAATCATCGGCTTCGATGGTGAAGACTTCCAATTCCGATTGACCGCTACGTCGACCAACAAAGACAATGTCGCCACTGTTGGGATTGGTCGTCAGGGCAAAGATATCATCGATGTCCTGTTCATTGGGGGTGAGAATTGAGCCGAGTTCTTCGATTGAAGTCGGATCATCTTCCTGGAATCGAATCATGCTAAAGCCGTCGGTGTTGTTACCGATCACAGCATAGACGTATTCAATGCCGGAGATCGAATCGGTCACCACGGTGATATCAACAAACTCTTGCTGAATGCCAAGATCACCCTGGACATTGCCAAAGAGCGTTGCCGTCTCGCCGTTGATGTTGGTTGCGGTCACTGTTTGGCCAGGCGTACCGGTTGCCATGACCATGGCGCTATTCAGCGGTGCGTCATTGGCAAAGGCGTAGAGTTCCCAGTCACCGCTATCAGGATTGATCACAGCAGACAAGCCGGAGATGTCGGTGGACACTCGGCCCATATCGCTGAGCTCAACAGACTGTGCCGGGTTGGAAGTGTTGATTTCAATGAAGCGGCGGACTACTTCACCGTCAACACGCTGTGAGTCATCATAAGCAACCAGTTCGTTGACGCCGTCGCCGTCGATATCGATAAAGTCGATACCAGCAACCTGCGTGTCCTGATTGTCGACACGAATGACGCCCACGATTTCAGAGACGGTGGGGATGCCGATGGTAATTGTGCGATACAAGCCATCACCAAGCGAAGCGTCGATCGAGGCCAATGTGCCGTCAGCATGCAGCGCCAATCCCAACAGGTCGGTGTCGCCAGCGTCAACCTGAACCGCGCCAAGAATACCCGACGAACCATCGGCGGTACTCAAGGTCAACAGGTTGGTCGTTGAGGAACCAGGCTGGTTGGATGCAGCAAAGAGCAGCGGCTGGGTCGGATGCGAGGTCAGACCGGTGATGTTCGAATAAATGGTTCCGGCTACGTCCAGATTACCAATCACGTCTACCACAGATTCCAGTGGCTTACCGTCTTGGTTCACATCGGTGTTCACCAGCGGTACACGCAATAGTTGGTTACCGGTGATGTAGAGTTCAGAAGGGGTGGCGCCGACGCGAATGGAAACCGCACGACCATCTTCGTTGATGGCATAGCCTTGCAAGGCATTGTCGACACTGCCAGGCAGGGATATCTGCGTAGCGTCCACCCGCTTGGTCAGTGTCTCGCTGTAGGACGCACTGGTGTCGATCCCAATCATTCGCCAGTCTTGTTCGCCTTGCGTGCCGTCCGTATAGGTGTCGATGGCAACGAGGTGTCCGTCGAGGGTGAAGTCCATCCCCACGATATCTACGTCATTACCACCACCATCGATGATTTCCCCCTTGAGCATGCCCGGGATAACGGTCGTATCACCTGGTAATTCATCAATGCGCACCTGGATAAGGTAATCACCCGTCGTCGGGTCAGCCAAACCTGCATTGTAGGTATCGGGCACACTATCCAAAACGATGTAGAGGTATTTGCCACTTCGATCCACTGCAATGGCTTTGACGATTTCATCTGACAAGTCGATACGTTCGACTTCTGAATGGGATGCACTGATAAAGTGCTCAATGCCAACCGTACCAACGGCTGTTGTCGTGCCCCCCACGCTGATGGTGTAAATCACGCCATTGTCCACGGCATACATCGTGCCTGTGGTGCTATCGGCTGCAAAGTCAGTAACCGTAGAGGAAAGGGTGGTATTGCCCAGTAAATTGTAGGAACTCACAGAACCATCTTCTGCCAATTCGACTTCAAAGAGACCCACCGCACCATCGTTGGGCGCCAGCACGTACACCTGGTCACCGACCGTGGTGATGCCATAGACATTGGTCGATACCCCCAAGTCCTCTCCGACACTGGTATCGGGAATCGGAACATCAGCGTTGTAACCCACGACGTAGAGTTCCTGGGTGTCGTATGCTGCCGTGATGGACTGGATACCGGTATACTGCATGCCGGTGTCATCGGTGATCACTCCGACAAATGTCAGTGACTGTTGACCGACATGGTCGGTTGCATTGGTCAGATCCGGGTCGAAGTTCAAGCTGCCGTCGGTGAGGTTGCGATTAACCTGGTACAGTTCTGTGCGTTGTTTGTCCTTGTTGTAAACAACGGCATAGACCACTTCCTGGCCATTGACATCAGCAGTGACAAAGGTGATGTCTTCAATATCAATATCAGCAATGGTCAACTTGCCATAGTGATCGGTACCAATGGCGTTAAAGTCACCATTGACCGAGACCAACGGATTAAAGTCATCGCTGGCCCAAAGTTCGGAAGTCTTGGATGAACCACCGTCAATTCGTGGGTCAGTTGTATCATAATCAAAGATACTGTAGAACCGTCCATCTGAGTCCGAAGCATAGCCGTGCAGGTCTGCGCGGATACTTCCTGGTGCACTGATGATAATCGAATCATCAGTCGGGTTTTGCAGATCAATTTGAATGGCTTGACGTTCGATGCTCGAGACGCCGTTGACATTGGTGAATTCACGGGCCCTACTGTTTTCAGGCATGCCGTGAATGGCGATGAGTTCCCCATCAGCATCAAAGTCCATGCCGCGGATGGTGGTATTGATGCGCGCATGGGTGGCATCACCGGTATCGGCATCGGCCGGATCTGGATTGTCAGCGATGGTCACCGTCCCGACGACAGTTACTTCGCCAGTTACTTCGTCGATAGTGATCAGGCGATCGATGCTTTCATGGTTTTCACTGTTAAGTGCGTTACCGTTGCCATCGCGATTCTGCAGGTCATCCCAGATTGCATAGAGATCACCTTTGCCGTCTTCGAGGTTGCCTTCAAAAGCCAGACCGGTGATGTCTTCAGCGATGGCGATCCCGTGGATGGAATTGCCGTCCTGAATCACCAGGTTACCGCGGACGCTGGCCATACCCGTATTACTATTGACCGCATAAAGACGATTGCCACTGACCCAAAGTTCATCGGTATCAAAGAGGCCATCACCGTTTTCATCGGAGTTGCCGTCGGCATCGTAAATACTGAAGAACCGACCTGCGTAGTTCATGTCTTCATCAATATCATCCGCACCACCATAGGGGCCGATGATGGAGGTGTAACCGACCAGGTTGTCGGGGATATAGTCTGCCTGATTGTTGGTCGGATCAGTCACAGTGACCACCTGACCAAATGAACCACTATCACTGTCCCCCACACTGATGCGATAAAGCACACGAGAATTGGGATTATTCACATCCACAGCTTCAAGCGCGATCAGGTCGGATTCCTTTTGAGGATTGTTGGCAGGTGAAGTGGATGACATATCCGCACGGTAGCCCTGTGCATTGAAGTCCGCGGAGACCACGGAAATTCGATTGCCGTTTTCATCACGCAAAGCAACGATTGGACTGGCAAGCTCATCGTTTGTGTGATTGACCTGTAGCAGGAATTGTGTGCCAGCACTATTTTCAACAATAATGGTGATAAGCGGATGCGATTCGGCAGGATCAGTTTGCGCGCTTTGATAGCTTGAAAATGCAAAGGTTACGATGGAGAAATCATCACCAAGGATATCTGTAATTTCTTCAATGTCGTGAAGATTGAACTCTTCAGATGCCGCAGTCGCTGAGAGCTTGGCAATACTGGATACGTATGCACTATCGGGTGCCTGGGCAGCAATCCAAAGAGTGCCATCACCTGGATGGGATTCGATGGCAGTCATATTGGTGACTTCAGGGTTATTGGTCACCGACCAGAAAATGTAATCCGTTGCGTAGGCCTGCTCAAAGCTTGTGACTTCACGCGTATCCGGGTCCTGATTAATCTTGAACAGATCGTAAGTACCTGGGCGTGGCAGGTTATGCTCCACAACCGCCCAGATCACACCATCCGGATCAGCGGCCACATCGATAAATGTGAAGTCATCACCCGTTTCGTCAGCTGTAGCTGTATTGGTAACGCGTTGGTCCTGACCGATGACACCACCAACCGAACCGGTGGGAATCGGTGCAGCATGGTTGACGCCTGCGACTAGCAGGGTGCCACTGGTGACAACCGTGCTGGTCGTGCTGTCGTAGGAATAATAGATCCCTGAATCATCAGAACTCAGACCAACATAGGCATGGCTGGAGGAGTTAATGAACTTGATCAACTGAGCATCATTGGGATCCAGCGTGTCATCCAGATCGGTATCCACAAGTCGCAGTAAGGCCGGACCATTGTTGTTGGATTGATCAATCAATAAGATGTCATTAATGCCATCGCCATCCGAATCTTCTGTGGAAAATTCGATGCCGGTGATCTGCGTGTTGTTGCCGTTGACCTGAATGATACTTGAGGAATCAGCCGCAGCATTGCCATTCAGTTGTGTAACGTCACCAGTATTGACATTGATTGTCACCAGTCGATCCACATCGTCCGTCGGATCGTCATTACCCAACGTGTCACGCACCACGGCATAGATCAAGGCATTGCCTGCTTGAACCTGGGCCAGTGTTGCGCCTTTCTCAATGGCGATGGCAGTGATCTGATCACCAAATGCCGAGAAGTCCAGATTGATGTCATCACCGAGTATGTTTACATAGGTTGCATTACCATTAAAAGCGCCTGCTGAAGTATCTTCATCACCGTCATCTTCGTAATTATAGTTGTAATTGATCAGATACAACTGGTATACATTATTGGAACTAATCAGCAATTGATCGTCAGTATCTTGATATGACAACAAATTCCCATCATTATCGATGGATAGTGTCGTCAAGCCTGAATCGACAGAACCAGGTGCAGTTAAAAGCGTGCTTTGGTCAGGCTGATTAACATTCAAGTTCAACAAGTAGCTGTTAGCACCATCATTGCTATAGGCATAAAGTGTGCCATCACTTGTAAAGTCCATCGCAAAGATGTCGATCGAAGTTCCAGATATCGCGCTGATAACACCGTGCAGAACAGATTGAGGCGCGACACTACCGCCATCGACAACGTCAGATGATGCGTTTGTATCGACTTCCAAGCCCAATGACAGGAAGTTTGGATTGGCAAAGGTTAAATCGCCAGCTGCGCCTCCAATTGAATCTGTTACCGTAAAACCTATTTCGTCATCATTGATTTCCATCTCCAATGCCACAAAAGCATTGGAAGTCATATTGTTATTTTCAGATAAAATATCGATGGTGGCAGTCGTACCAGCGTTGCTATCAGTGATTGTAATGAAGTCTTCCGTGTCGGTGTGAGTCACTGACATCGTCATATCAATGACACCACCGATGTTGTTAAAGGCATTTGCAGTGATGGCCATGGTCTGTTCAATATCACTGCCGATTGGCAAATTGATACTGTATGAGTCAGTGTCACTGTTATAGGAGAATCCAGGTGTGTCAATGTCTTCAAGATAATAAAGGTAAACAACTGTAGCAGGTAAGGCTCCGTGACCTGTAATGGTGATTTTGTCGCCATCTTGAGCATTGTTGTCGTAGTGAATGGCAGCACGGTCCATATTGAACAGAGCAATCAAATCATTGATGTTGCTGTCTTGATCAAGTGATGACAAATCAATGCCACGCACTGAAGCATCGGTGTAGGTTACTGTAATGGGACTATCTGATGAAACACCAAAGCCACCATTGAGTTGACCGATCTGGGTTGAAGGTAAGACATAATTAATTTCAGCGAGGTATTGCTCGCCAGTGCCATCATCAAGCACCATGTAAAGACTGTCGTCAGCATCGAAAGTCATGGCGACAGGCGTGTCGTAAGTATCAAACCCTCCATTGCCATCATCAACGATAACACTGATTGGGGTAGCTGAAATCTGCTCAAGTGTTGGGGTTGCATCTTCCACACGGTACAGGTTGCCAGCTTGATTGATGATGTAAATATCACCAAGACTGTCGACTGCGATATCAACAACAGTTCCTACGCCTAGATCAGTAATGATTTCAGCGGCCAGGTTTACATCTCCGTCAGCATCTCTGGTGATTGCATATAGTCCGTATGTACCAGCATTGTTATTGATCGCATAAATCGTCCCGTTTGATGCAATCGTTGTGGCTACAAGATTCAGATCCAAATCGCCAGAAATCGTACTTGATGGGATGATCGCATCAAATGCTTGGCCGACACCAATAAAGTTTGATCCCACGCCATCGACAGCTGTGAAATTCATTAATTGCGATAGACCCGTAGCTTCATCAAATATTGTCGTCGTGTCACCATTGGTCGACGAATTATTATCCAACGGCACGTATGTCATCTGCACGCCAGCGCCGGTCATGTCGAAGCTGTAGAGTACAGTCTCACTGCCTTCGCTTGCGTTGGCGATCAACAGTGACTGACCGGATGCAAGCAATTGCAACGCTTCGCTGAGCGTTGGGATTTGAGCGTCGGTCGGATCTGCAGTTGCATCAAAGATCGAATGAATCTGGCTGCCGAAGCGGTCCTGAATATCACCGAGATAGGTGCTGCCGACCACGTTGCCGTTGGCGTCGTAGATGGCTTGATACAACTGGATTGGGGAGTTTTCGTCCGGCAGGAACGGGTTGGTACTGTCGTAGGACGAACGCTGCGTGTCCAAAGCGTCATTGAAGTAGAACACGCGATCATTACCATATTCGTCTTCGATGGCAAGGATGGCCATCGCTTCGACAATCGCGTTTCGACCCAGGTTGCCATAATTCCCCAAAGACGGCATGGGGATGGCGTCCACGTTATTCACTGCATTGCCTGCGGTCACGTCGTTGTAACTGCGAAGCAGCAGGTTGTTCATCTGGCTGTTGTCGTAGATCGAGTAGAAGTAGACATTGCCATCGGTGTCATACGATGAAGCATAGCCCACCAGGTCATCATCCACCGAACCCTGCTCGGTAATGGCGTGAGCCAGGATCGAGGGGACCAGAACATTATGGATATCCGAACCTGTATCCGTGCCATACAACAGTTCGCGGGATTCGTTGTATTGATCCACCAGGTCAATCTGAATCAGGCGTGCGTTGCCTTCACCACCGGAAGTATCGATACCGATGATGTAACCCGCTTCGTTGATGTCAAAGTCACTGATCTGCAATTGGCCGTAGTCCTCGGCACTGAGCAGTTGGACCGGGTCGGTGAATCGGCCGGTGGTCAGATCCAACTCTGCAAAGGTCTGCTGGACTTCGATGACTTGACCGTTGAACGGTTCGGGGTCCGAAACATCCACAGTAAACGGCGTCGCCTGGCCGTTGAAGTTGATCAGGGAGTAGAAGTCATTTTCCGAACCGCCCGTGCCGTCGGCATTCTGGAAGCTCAAACCCTCGACATCGGCGGTAATCGCAATGAACTGCTGACTGGTCCAGAGGGTGTCGGCGCGACTGTCGTTGCCTTGTTCCATAATGCTGAAGAACAGGCCTTCGGAGTCGGAGGAGTAACCTGCCAGGCCATTGTGCATCACACCCTGGGTGAGGATTAATTCGGTGTCTACGGCTGGATCAAAAAACGTGGAATCATCGTAGATGGCGCCAAAGACCTGGAAGCGTAGCAACTGTCGCTCGGTTTCACCGGTGACTTGATCAACTTCCACTTCATTGACCATTATCAATGAACGCTCTGTGAAATCAGCTAGCCTATCGTACTGCTCGACAAAGTCCATGGAGGTGATGTGTGTGTTTTCATTAGCGACTTTAATATCATTGAGTGCGATGTAGTTACCATTTGTCGGATTGATAACAAGCAGCCTGTCGGCATCGCCATGTCGTGCGATCGCGAAAAGTTCAGCAACGTTTGAATAAGCTGATCCATCCAGCGACGGATCACTGGCAATGGCGGAGATTTGATACTCAGCAGTCGTGAGGTTGCCCAGAGAACCACTTAAGACCCCCAAAGAAGTCGCAATACCCGTGCTAATATCCACGGTAAACAGTTCAAAGACATCGTTGTAATCCAATCCATCGCCATCGCTGTTGACTGTACCGATGACATACATCACACCGCTGTTCACTCCGTCGAAATCAACAGCCTGAACGTTCCGCAGGACAAGACCATTGACATCTTCACGAAGTACATCATTAAAGATGGTGTTGAGACCCGTCACATCGTCCCCGCCATCATTGATATTGGTCACGCTGGAGATGTAGCCAAAATCAGAATCACGATCGACAAAGTGAAGTTGATACCCGTTACCCGTGTCATGCAGGAAGTACAGTTCGTCACCACCTGCCGAGTTGATCGCGGTATCGACGATGTTGTAGTTGGCGCCCAGGCCGTTGTTGTGATAGATCACCGAAATCTGATCGGTGCCCGATTGCAAGGCTGTGACGCCCAGACCCGAGGCGTTGATCTGTTCGATGAGATTCAAAAGCGTCTGCTGCGGATCGGCCGCAATGCGAACCGGGGTTTGGCCGGCAGAGTATGAATTGCTGGCAAGCAAAGCAGCAGTTCCAGTGATCTGAGCATCTGAAGTGCCATCAGCAACGTCGTTGACACCCAGGCCAAGTTGTGCTGCGACATTGTCATCATCGCTCAATTGCAGTGCTATATCACCCGTGCCCGAACTATCAGAAATGGCAAACACATAATTACCTAAACTGTCAGTCACCACATCAGCAACAATCTTGCCAAACGCACTGTCAACTATGAATACAGAACTATCAACTGTTACATCCAAGATACTGGTGTCTATCGTTTGATCATCATGCGTCAACAAGACCGTGGTATCAACAACCAATTCGCTGGCTGTAACATTGAGTAGACCGTCTTCATTGGCTTGTGTAATGGCTTGAATCAGTGCATCAAGATCGTCGGCGAATGTACCCGTCCAGGCAATCGCAATCGCCTCGGAATTATTCAGATCAGCCGCGATGTTGTGGCCGTTGAAGACACCGTCAACCGTACCGGCGACGGCATCGGTATCGTGGAATCGTTCGGACCCGGCAATGCCCAGGTCCTTGGTGGTATCGTTGATCTGGATGTAGAAGCTACTACTTGGAGCACCTGCTGTATTGTCTGTCAGATCCAGCCCCGTGTTACCCGTGTTAGCGGCAACGGTCATTGAAGTACCAAATGACAATGCTGTAACAGAGCTATTGTCATCGTAGTTACCCGAGATGTCCGTTCCGGTGTGGTCGGTGAGGGTCAGCAGGTTGGTGCCTGTTGCTACGGCGGTGACGTTGAGGTCTTCACCTTCGGGGTTGAGTGAGGTGTTGGTGTTGATTGCCTCTGCCAGTGCAGCGAGGGTGTCAGCCAATGTTTCGCCGGTCTGCACACCGATGTGCGTTGCAAGAGTCAATGCCATGCCGAGGCTGTTGCCCTGGAAGGTGTTGTCATCGCCGACGCTCAAAGCGCCGTCGGTGGTCAGCCCCAGGCTGTCGCTGGTAAGTGTACCGTCGTTGTCATTGAGAGCTGTCGCTTCGGTGGTGTTCACGTCATTGGCAATGACTTCGATATTGCCTGTTCCGCCGGTTTCGTCCCAGAAGAACAAGCCGCCGGTGGTGGTATCGACGTTGGCAAAGATGGCTTCAAAATCGTTGACCGTTGCCAGACTGCTGCTGGTGACGGTGGGGGTGGCCGTGAAGGTATCGGTATCAAGATTGATAAGACTCAGGTGGCCGGTGGCGTTGTATTCAGCAGTGATATTGAGGCCTGCACTATTGATCTTGGTGAGCAGGTTGTTCATTGCATCGTCAAGCGAATAGCCACGCTGGACGCTGATGACACCAGTGATGCTGCGGCCTGTGAATATACCATCTTCGACACCAGAAACATCCTGATCCAATACGCCATTGTCGGTGCCACTGATACCCAGTTGGTCACTGGTAATGGTTGAGGTGATGGTTAACGTATCACCGCTATCCGTGCTGTTGTCAGTGAGAACCAGGGCAGTCGGTGCATCTGCATCGTTGACGGTGACAGTCAGTTTTGCGAATACGTCAGACGAGAGCTCAACACCGACAACTGCGATGCTCGATACACTGTCGGTCGTCAGATCACGAATGGTAATCGTCGTTTCGCCTGTTTCTTCGTCGGTCGTGCTCTGTGCAAAATATTGGGAGACAACTTCGCTATCAACCGTTTCGGTAATGGCATTGATGGCTGCGATGATATTGGCCACAGTATCGGCCTGCGTCTGACCCAGTTGAACTGCGATATTCCCGACAGTCACATCCGGTCGAATATCCAGTCCTTCGATAATGCCATCGGTTTGATTGGCATCATTGAGGTCATCAGCCTGATGGAAGCCCAGGCCGACGGTCATTTGATTTTCAGTGATCACCTCGAAGAGGGCAGTCGAGCCGTTGGTGTTATCTGTGAAGATCAGGCCGGTGTTACTGTCGTTGACGGAGAGCGTCAGACGGCCGTTGTTGCCTGCATTTGAGTCATCCAACGCATCATTCACTCGGTCGATCAATTCACCGATGGTGCTAGCAGCATTAAGTGGGGCGACATTGCCATTGAGATTATCAAGAACATCAACGGTGATAACATCACCGGTTTGCAATCGGACATTAAAGTTTGCAAAAGTGCTGATACCCAAATCACCAAGTGTCGTATTTGTATCAATACCATTGATTTCCAATGTGTAGCCGTCAAGACTGATGGTATCGCCATTTGAAAGGTTGTCAGAGACCACGACATTGGCGCGGGCCTGCTCAAGCAGGTCGATGAGATCCTGGACGGTGTTGGTATCCGAGAGGGATGACAGGTCAAAGAGTCTGGTGACGCCATCCTGGAAGGTGACATTAAAGGCTTCGGACAGATCGATGCCGTTGCCTTGGCGCAATTCACCTAAGGTGGTGGTTTCGGGGTCGAATGTGGCGGTGTTGTTGAGGCCAGCGTAGGCGGTGATCAATGCACCGCTCAAGGTGGTTTCACCAGCATCCGTTGACAGATCACCGCCGTTGGTTTGAATGCCCAAAGCCGTCGTCGTGGCAGTGGTTTCGATGGTGAGTGTGGTGTTTTCGGTGGTGTTATCCACGATCACCAGGCCGGTGCCATCATCATTGATTGTGACACTATTAAAACCGACATAGTTGGCATCGATATCGTCAGATGGTGTGCCGTTTGAGTAGGTGACATCCGGATTATCGGCAGTGGTATTCGCGACTACGTTTGTATCCACAAAGGTCACTGTCTGGCCGGTTCGCTCTGCCGTCAGCCCGTTGATGCTAGCAGCATTAATCGCATCAACGAGGTTCTGGATCGACGCCGCATCAGTATCCCCGATCACTACGGCGAATGCCCCCACATTGGTCAACGCTGGCAGGATACTGCTTCCGACAATCGAGCCGTCTTCTGCAACCGCTGCTGCAATGCCCAGGCTTTGGGTCAGGTCATTGACCGTGGTCACATCAAACGTGCCGTCCCCGACGGTGGAGTCCACCAGTTCAAGACCGGTGCCCACATCGTTGATCTTGGCGGTAAGGGTGCCTTCGGATTCGGACGCCAAGTATGAACTGCCAGCGCCATTGTTAATGCTGATGGTCAGATTATTAGTGTCATCAGCAGTATCGACAAACGTGGTCAGATAGACATAGGCGAATGCATCCTCAAAATCACTGGTGCTGGCATCGCCAATGCTAAAGCCGGTCACATCGGCCAAAGCGTCTGACAGGTTCGAGGCGGTATCAGCAATGGAATCACCGATAGCAACACCGATGATTTGTGGATCATTGCCAGGAGCGGAAGGATCTACGTCACCTGCGACAACATTATAGAACTGGAAGATTTTCGTGGTACCGCCCAGAGTCACTTGAATCTGTTCGCCTGTTAACGGCTGATTGGTCAGCGTGATTTTGGTGGCTTCAAAGTTGATGGCTGCAATCACATCATCGATATTCGATGTGTCTGAAAGTCCAGAGCCAGCCACGGTTACGGTTGTACCATTTTGAAGG
>PAIY01000178.1 GCA_002704825.1 Phycisphaeraceae bacterium | reverse complement strand
GGCTCCTCATTTTTTTATTCCAACAACCATTCGCTTAAATGACAACTTACAAGTCACGAAGTCACGAAGAGCACGAAGGACACGAAGAAAAGACAGAATGTTTTTTGTTACAGATGTCACAAAGAACTGTCTGATGAACTTGTGATCTTTTTGGTTAATAATGTCTTGGAAACTTCGTGACCTTCGTGTTCTTCGTGGTAAAAAATAAAACCTGACAGACACCAGCAAACTCAATTACAATAACCTCATGCCCATTATTACCCTCACAACGGACTTTGGTTTATCTGATAGCTATGTTGCGCAGATGAAAGGCGTGATCCTTTCGCTGTGTCCGACAGCAACGCTGGTGGACATTACGCACAAGGTGCCCGCGCAGTCGGTGATGGCAGGCTCGCTGATTTTGCAGACCGCCATCGACGCCTTCCCGGACGGGACGATTCACGTGGCAGTCGTCGACCCGGGCGTGGGGACGGATCGACGGGCGATCTGCGTGCGAACCGATCGCGCGTTTTACATCCTGCCTGACAACGGCCTGGTGAGTCTGGCGCTGGAGAAGCAGAGTTTTGTCAAAGCCGTCTCGCTGGATAATGCCGAGTTTCATCGCCACGATGTCAGTCAGACCTTCCATGGCAGGGATATTTTCTCTGCTGCGGCGGGTCACCTGGCTTCAGGGGTTCTCATCGATAAACTCGGATCACCCGCCGAGTCGCTGGAACTTTTCAAGTTGCCCGATCCCGCGGTTGCGCCCGATCACATCACCGGCGAGGTTCTACTCGTCGACCACTTTGGCAATCTGATTACCAACATTCCTCAATCACAATTGGATAAGACGTACATGGTCTTCTGCGATGGGATGGATCGTCCGATCCCGATCAACAAGACGTATGCGGATGTGACCGAAGGCACGCCGGTGTCGTACATCGGTTCGACGGGCATGCTCGAAATTGCGATCCGTAAAGGCTCGGCTGCCGGTGTGCTCAATCGCGCAGCAGGTGACGTGGTCAGACTCACACCGCTGGATATCACGTAAGCTCACGTGGCGGTGCGGTGGTATTACCCCTGATCAAACGCGCCAGGTGCAAAATGCGCTGTGGGAATGCGGTTGGGCGTTCGACACGTTGTTGTGCGACACGCATTGCGGTGCGGGCTTGTTCCATGAATAGACAGTCGAAGGTGGTTAATCGTTCAAGGCCATCGGGTGTCAGTTGATCATCAAATCCGGTGACGCTGACCTGTGTCGGGACATCAATGCCAAGACGTTTGAGATTCAGCAGGACATTGTGTGCAACACGATCCGATTGGCAGACCAGTGCGGTAATGCCCTGTTCGGTGATCCAGCTTTTGAGAATCTCCGGTTGGGTGATGCCGTGTTGATGGTCAATCATGTAGGGCAGTTGGCTGTCGTGATACAACGCATGATATGAGCGTGTGCATGAGTCATTGATGGGGATGTTGTGCTTCAAGCATCCTGCGATAAAGCCGGAGATGCGATATGGACGTGTCGCATTATCCTTATCAAACTCGCCGACCCATCGAATCCGGCGATGTCCCAACGCAACCAGTTCATCCACGACTTGCGTAAATGCCCGGCTTTCATCAGCACGCACCATATCACACGGCGTTGGATCGTAATCCCATGTCAACGATACGATCGGGGCGTACTGGCTGAGTATCTGAACATTACCAGCGGGAAAATGGCCAATGCAGATAATCGCGTTGGGTTTACCAGTTCGGATGCTTGATGGCAACGTTTTCTTGCTTAGGTGTTGGCGGACTTCAAACGACAGTGCTTCGTAAACCACCTTGGCGTTCATGGCATCGGCTTCGGCTTCGAGTCCTTCCATGTAGTGCAGATTGTTGCTGTCTTTGCTTAACTCCTGCAGATTCTCGGTGGCAAAGACCGCGACAATTTTCAGGTGCTTCTGGGGCAGACGCTGCTGTTTGCGTCGGATACGGCCCTGGTAACCCATATCCATTGCGGCAGCCTGAATCCGTGCTCGCGTTTGCGGGTTGATCACCCGGTCATTGCGCAGCGATCGTGATACCGTGGATACGGAGATATTCAATTCGTCTGCGATGTCCTGGATTGTGACTGCCATCGGTGCATTATATCCATGTCATGCTGCATGATCCTGTTGATGGATCATTGGAAAACCAGGTACAACGGATCTTCGGTGTACGGCGCGTCAGTGATGGCGAGTGTGCTGTTTTCCTGCTTGATATTGAGTTTGACTTTCTGACCGCTGACCAGTTGGCCGGCTTCGATGAGTTGCCAGGGGCAATCGGTGATGGTGATGTTGGCGACATCCGGTTGGGCGTCTGCAAAGATTCGTCCGGGTTTCCAGACAAAGACAACGCGCTTGGCATCGGGTCGGATGAAGCTGTGTGTTTGTGGTTGGTTGATGAACTGGATTTTGGCATCATCCCATACCACGCCGATTTGATATTGTCGTTCGCTGGGCGAGTTCACTTCGATGTTCATGGGGGCAGGGCGTGTGTCGCCGTACATGAGTCTGCACATGCGCGTGAGGGCTAGCCATGCAGGTTTGGGTTGCCCATTGCGATAGATCAGGCCGAAATTGTTTTCCTGGTGATGCTTGTTGCTGCCATCGTCGAGCATGTCGTAGTAGTAGGTTCGTTCGACACCATAGGAGACCGCCTGGATGCCCAGACGCGTGTTGTAGCAGGCTTGGGCGTAGGGTGTGAAGCCGAGCCAGAGTTGCTTCTTTTTGATCTGTGCGGTGGTATAGCCGACTTCGGTGATCCAGATCTGCATGTCCTTGCGACCGATGTCATCGAGGTTTTGGCGCAGGGTTTGGATGAGTGATTTGAAGCTTGACGTTTCGTCGGCGACCACCACGCCATCACGTTTGTTGTTCTTGCCACCCCAGGGTGTGACTTCGGGCGGGAGACTGTAGGGATAGGGGTGAACGACAATGCCATCAATGTTTTCAAACATCTCTGGATAATGCTGGAGCATGCGGATATTCACAGCGGGGTTATCGCCGGTGATCAGAAAAACATCGGGATGTTTGGCTTTGATACGCTTGGCAACGAGGGTGATAAATTCCGCGAACTTTTTCACCCAAGGTGAATCGGAGTTGTCTTTTTCTTTGCCGTTCCAGGTACCACCGTATTGTTTATGGAAAAAGAAATTACCCGGTTCATTCCAGAGTTCAAAGTGTTTGCCTGATCCTTTGAACTGGGCGATGGTGTTGATGGCATAGTTGGCAAAGGCTTCAGGATCGAGTTCATTTTCATACAGACCGCTTGGCGATTGATAGGCCAGGACATGTAAGGGTTGAAGGTTGTGTTTGCGATCCGGATTGAAAATGCGTTTGGTGACATCCGAGTAGACGTAGTTGCCTTTGCCTTTTTCGATATTGTCCCATTCCTGCCCATCGCGGAAGGATACGAAACCTGCATCGCGAAGTGTTTGCAGGTAGTCGATTTTCAAAGTCCGTTCCCAGCGGGCAATATGCGTGCAGACGCCAAATCGCTCACTGGGGGGAAGTTGCTCCTGTGCATTGAGCGATTGGCAGAACAGGAGGCTTATTGTCAAAACAAAAATCAGGATGGTGCGATAGTTCATGACCGTTTTCCGTGTCAGTGGTGTTCTTCAACAGACTGTGTATTGGGGAAGTTACTGTGGGTTGTGTGGGTTGATGCTTGATGTTTAGTGTTCGTCCCAGTAAGTCCAGTTCCAGTGTCGATTGGTCCAGCCACCGGCAGCACCGGAAGTTGATCCGAACTCGTAGACGCCCAATTCATTCTTGTAAAACACCGTTGAGCCATCATCGAAAGTGACATGCCAGCCTTCGCCGTTGACGGCACCAGTATTGGATTGGTTTGAGGTTCGGCCTTGGGGGTTATGGAATGACCACACATGATTGCCCGTGAAAATGTCCGCGAGGATGGCAAGGCGCGGTTGATCGCCCAGTCGGAACAGCGGGTAATAATTCGAACCTGTGGGATTGACCTGTTGGTAAGCACTGGAGGTTGGTTCGCGAAATGCAACGGAGCATCGGATGGGGGTGGCATCGGAGGCTTTGTGATGGGTGTAGAAATAATTCCATGCTGTCTCATAGCTGCCGATGGGGCGATCCCTGTGTGACGGGCTATGAAGGATTTGATGCGTGGAGAGATAGCCTTGTGCAATCAGAAGCAATGCACCATTGAGGCGTGAACCGGTTGTCCAGCCGTAGTAACAACCTTGAGACGTGTTGTAACCGGGCGCGATGAATTGATGATTGTCCTGGGCGTAGAGTAACTGAGACGTCCCAACCCCACGAAGATTGGTCGCACACTGCAAGGTCTGTGCACGATCTCTGGCTTTGCCAAGTGCAGGTAATAGAATTGCGATCAACAGTGAGATGATCGAAATGACCACCAGCAATTCAATGAGAGTAAAAGCGTGCGTGCGTTGTGGTTTCATGCTTACCTCCACGTTCGATGTCAATGTGAAACGAAAAGGGCGTGAGTAAAGAAACATTTGACTCGGTCACTGACCAACTTCATCAATTCGAAAAAAACTGTTCTTGCGATCTTCCGGTGCAAAGGATGATGTGAGGTTGAAGTAGATATTACTCATGTCCCCCTTGGCATTGATGTCATTGCGACCGATGAACACATAGACATCGTTGCTGTTGATGTCTTTGATGGAAAACCGGGGATACTCCAATGTTTTTTTGATGGCACCAGTGAGTGTCAGCGCCGTGACGGCTTTGAACTGCGCGGGATTGATCGGGCCTTTGCCCTGCGCTGTGACAGGATCAGTGGTCCAACCGACGAAGAAACGGTCCTGATTATCCGGGCCGGCCTGGACAAAGATCTGGCGTGTCAGCCAGGTGAATGCCTTGATGGGTTTGTCACTGTGATAATGCAGGACCAGGCCTGCAACGCCAGCTTGGGTGTTATTGAGGACTGCAAAGGTTTTGGCATTTCCCGGCCCGACGAGCAGGCGGTTGTACACAGCCACGGGCGCTTTGGCTTTGCTTTCGTTGGCGTTGAGTGTCCAGACCTGGCCAGTGGTGCTTTGAGCGCTGGCGGTTAATTCGATACTGCTGCCGTCTGCAACAACTGTCTGGGCCTGGCTGATGCCTGCTGCCATGAGGACGGTTGCGATGACCAGTCCAAGCCAGTTGGTTTGATGTCGATTCATGACGTGCTTCCTGCGGATGGTCAATCCATAAGAAAATAATGGGTGCAGATCGGCTTGCGTACAGAATCATAGGATGGCAGATCACGCTTTGCAATAATACGCAAAAAATAATTTATAAAATGATGCAAATCTATTTATTGAAACAGTTAATGATTTTTTTAAATGTTCAAGTCGATCTGTCCTGTCACGCAGATGCATGGATGAATGCTCTCTGGCTACCCGCGCAGGCTCATGCATCGCCATAGGAACCGACTTTTGAGTATCTTTTATCAGCAGATGCATTTAACTGTTGATCCCAAAGACACATGCCAATTATCATAATGTGCAAGATTTTCCCGTTCGTCGGATTTGGCGTAGCAGGCATTCTCGGATAATCTGACGGGAACCTCATTGAAACCCATTTGCTGACAACCCCCAGGAAGGACCAGCGACCGTGAAGATCCATGAATACCAGGCTCGTGACCTGCTCGTGAAATTCGGCATTCCCGTTCCCCCAGCCATCACCGTTGATACCCCCGAACAAGCCAAGGAAGCGTTCGAGAAATTGGCGGCTGAAGGTGCGACTCTCGCGGTCGTCAAGGCACAGGTGCATGCAGGTGGTCGCGGCAAAGCCGGTGGCGTGAAACTCGTCAAAACCGCAGACGAAGCTTTGGAAGTGGCCACCACCATCATGTCCAAACCATTGGTCACCCACCAGACCGGCCCGGCAGGTGTCCCCGTCAATAAACTGCTGGTCGCATCCGGTGTGGACATTGAAAAAGAATACTACGTGGGCATGGCCGTCGACCGTGCATCCAATGCCCCGGTGCTCATCGCATCATCCGAAGGTGGCGTGGAAATCGAACAGGTCGCAGCAGACAATCCTGATGCCATCCTGCGTGAACCGATTGATCCTGCCATGGGGCTTCAGCCTTACCAGGCAACCAAGATCGCCTACAAGCTCGGCTTCGTTGGCAAGCAGGTCCGCCAGGCTGCCACCATCATGATCAAGATCGCCAAGCTCTTCATTGATATGGATGCATCACTTGCTGAGATCAACCCGCTGATCGTCACACCTGCAAGTGAAGACCATCCCGATGGCCAGGTTCTTGCGATTGATGCCAAGATCAACTTTGATGACAACGCCATGTTCCGCCATAAAGACATTGCTGTGATGCATGACGCAACCGAAGACGATCCTTCTGAACTCCGCGCACAGGAGTTCGGCCTCTCCTACATCAAACTCGATGGCACGATTGGCTGTCTGGTCAATGGTGCAGGTTTGGCCATGGCAACCATGGACATCGTTAAACTCCACGGTCAGGAGCCCGCCAACTTCCTGGACGTGGGTGGCAGTGCGACCGAAGAAGCCATCACCGAGGCGTTCCGCATCATTCTCGATGATCCCAATGTCAAGGGCGTATTGGTGAACATTTTCGGTGGCATTATGCAGTGTGACAAAGTCGCCCGCGCGATTGTCAACGCTGCTAAAGAAGTTGGCTTCAAGGTGCCGTTGGTGGTCCGACTTGAAGGGACCAATGTTGAACCGGCC
Source organism: Phycisphaeraceae bacterium (assembly GCA_002704825.1). Taxonomy (GTDB): domain Bacteria; phylum Planctomycetota; class Phycisphaerae; order Phycisphaerales; family Phycisphaeraceae; genus UBA7800. The sequence continues at coordinate 6,508 of PAIY01000178.1, read as the reverse complement.
CGTGAAATTATCGATGCTGCCAAGGCCGATGTGCCTACCATGGTGGTGGGGACCGACCTGACGGATGCAGCCCAAAAGATCGCTGCTGCCGTGGCAGCTTGAGAAAACAAGGGATTAGGGATTTGTGATTAGGGATTAGGGTTGTGTCAAGTGTGCCAGCCTGATCTCCTGAGTTTTTGGTTTCCCCTAATCCCCAATCCCTAATCACGAATCCCTGAAGATCGAACCATGAAAATCGAACCGTTTCTTGCAGAACTCAATCGCCTTCGCCAGGACACGCTTGATGATCCGACGGACATCGAAAGTCTGACGTTGCGTCACGTTTTTAACTTCGTCAGTTACAAGATGGCTGACTTCCAGAAGTATCTGGATGAAGCCGAAGCCAATGGCGAGTTTGATGAATACAAAGAAGAAATGGGCGGCTGACGCCGACTGAAAATTCAAACCACAAACGGGACACGGTTTACGATCGTGTCCCGTTTTTTTGTTGATACCTTTTCCAACTTTCATCCCACGAACACTTGAGATCCTGTCTAACACCCATCCCGCTACCCATGTTCCGGCGCTTGGAGTATCTTGTACCCATGTCGATTGATGCATCGCCCACGACTGCTTTGACGCGGACCTGGTATCGCGATTTTCGCGTGTGGTTACTCGCTGCTTTGACGTTGGGGTTGTATCTGCAGACGGTCACGTTCGACACCATCGGCCTGGATGATCCGATGTATGTTTCGCAGAACCAGATGGTGCAGCAGGGTCTGAACACACAGACGTTCACCTGGGCCTGGACCACGCTGCATTTTGGTTTTTACCACCCGATCACCTGGCTGAGCCATCTTGTCGATGTTTCACTGTTCGGCTATCACCCCGGTGCGTTTCACGCAGTCAACAGCTTGCTGCACCTGCTCAATACGCTCCTGGTTTGGGCATTTCTCACTCGACTGACCGGGATGCGTCGGCGCTGTTGGTGGATCGCATTGATCTGGGCGATTCATCCGCTGCGCGTGGAGTCCGTTGCATGGGTTGCTGAACGCAAGGACGTTCTCTGCGGCCTGTTTTCGCTGCTGAGCCTGTGGTTTTATGCCTGCTATCTCCAGCGCAAACGTTGGCAGGAATATCTGGGCGTCACCGTCATGCTGATCTTGGCATTACTGAGTAAACCCATGGCCGTGACCTTGCCCTGTGTCATGATGTTGCTTGATGTCTGGTCGGGTAAGCGATTGGGCAAGACCGCAGTTTTGGAGAAACTCCCATGGTTGGTGATTGCGATTTCCTATGCGGGGTTAACGCTTTGGCTGAAGGTCGATGTCGGTGAGACGGTGGGGATGGCAACGCTGCCTTTGGCCTATCGCATCCAGAACATGCTTTGGGCGTATGGGCAATATTTGTTGATGTCAGTTTGCCCCGTCGGTTTGGCGTTACCGTACCTGTTGGACAAGCATCCGATGTGGCAGGTGGTCGCTTCGGCCATCGCGTTACTTTCGATCACGTCATGGGCACTTTCCCGTATAAAAAAACAACCCTACCTGATCGTCGGATGGCTTTGGTTTGTTGGCATGCTCCTGCCGATCACCGGTATTTTTCAGACCGGCCAACAAAGTCATGCTGACCGCTTCACGTATCTGCCCATGATCGGTCTGCTTGTCGCAGCAGGTTGGTGGCTTGCTGAGTCCTCGCGTTTGCCCAAGTTTTTCAAACACACCATCACGCGCACTGCGTTGATCATCGTCTTGTTGCTGCTCAGTTACCGGCAGGTTTCATTCTGGCGTAACGACATCACGCTCTTTAATCACACCCTAGATGCGACCGGCTACAACCCCATGGCCCATCATCAACTGGGGATGGCTTATCTCAAACGCGAAGAATATCAGCTTGCTGCCATCCATCTGCATGCGACGATTGAGCATGTTGCCAATGACCCTCTCCCACGTCAGCAGTTGGCCGAAGCGTTGATCAAACTCAACCTGTTGGATCAGGCCATCGAACAGTTACAGTGGCTCGCTGAACATCAACCGGATGACCCCAACACACACCTGCGGTTGGCGGTCTTGCTTTACCAACGCCAAGGTCCCACGCCAACAGTCATCGCGCATCTCAACCAAGCCATCGCCTTGGCGCCGCAATGGGATAAGCCGCGCATCATGCTGGATCAGATTCAGCGTGAATCCGATCCTGCTAAAACAGTTAACTAAATTTTAGTTAACCGCATTGGCATCTCTGCGTCAAAAAACTCCTGATTTTTCAGACATTTTTTGTGTTCAGGGGTTCCCGTACATGTCTGCTGAGTCTATCATTGCTCCAGTCCATGGTTTTTCAGGAATCTACAATATGCACATCCGCCCGGTTTTCTGCGCCCTTGCCATCTTCCTCATGATGCTCACGCACACCGCGTTGGCACAAGACGCACCTGAGGCTTCGCCCGCAACGCCAGCAGCATCTGCAACCGATACAACAGCCCAAGAACCGGAAACCGAAATCGTCGGTTCGGTGAGTTTTGCAGATCGCATTCGATCCGGTGGCAACACCATGTACTTCCTGGGACTCTGCTCGCTGGCAGCACTCAGTTGCTTCCTCGAACGCCTTGCGCGACTCCGACGCTCCGTGGTCTGCCCCATCGGTTTACGATCACAGGCCATGAAACTCTGGCAAAACAAGCAGTATGCTGACCTCGATAAACTCTGTGACAAAAACACAAGCACACTTGGCAGTATTCTCAAAGCCTTTGTCCGGCATCGTCACTGCCCGGCGTTGGAACTCTCTGCCCTGGCTGGTGACATCGCAGGCCGCGACATGCGTCAGCATCTCCAACGAGCCTACCCCATCGCCATCGCAGCGACACTCGCACCTTTGCTGGGTTTGCTCGGCACCGTCATCGGCATGATCGAAAGCTTTGAAGTCGTCTCCGTCGTCGGTTCCATGGGTGACGCCTCCGTCCTGGCGGGCAGTATCTCCAAGGCGCTGGTCACCACCGCTGCAGGCCTGATCATTGCCGTCCCGGCACTGGCGTTTTATCACTACATCAAGGGACGCACCGTTGCTCTGACATTACTGCTTGAAGAAGATGTCAACGAAGTCTTGACCACCTGGTTCATGACCTTGGAAGACGACAAGCCCACCTCGCAAATCAAGAACGAGGAGGCAAGCGATGCAGGTTGATTTACGCGATGACGATTCACTGGAAGTGCAGATGGCGCCGTTGATCGACTGCGTGTTCCTGCTGCTGATTTTCTTTCTGGTCGCCAGCACACTGCGCAAGATCGACAAGGAATTGCCCCTGGAATTGCCGGAGATTGCAGCTTCGGTAGAGGTCCAGCAACCGCCGGAGATGAGCATTGTCAGTATTGACGTGAACGGCAATTTTTATCTCGATGGTGCGCCCATCACCGTGGCATTACTCCAGGCCGAGTTCCGACGGATTGCTGCGGATGATCCAGAACGCAAGATCCGTTTGGATGCCGATCGTGGCGTGGCGTTTGAGCGCGTGATGATGATTCTGGACATGACGCGCTTTGAGCGACTCAACAATATCTCAATCAATTCCAAACGTGATGAGAAGTAACCGCGACCCGGTGTTGAATGTCATTTTGTTTATCACCCATAGCTGTGTCACTGCGTGACGCTGATGCCTTGGATACTCATGAATAACGCACGTACATCCCGACTTTCACGTTCTCCTTTCTGGATGCTGTCGATGATTTTGCACATCGGCCTGCTGGGTTGGTTGATCTGGTATGGACCGGTGCGCGACATTGTCCTTGAGCGTGGCAAGCCCAAACGCGAAGCGTTGATCCGTGGTAAGGAACTTGAGAAAGTCATCGAGCAGATGCAGAAAAGTGTTGCCGAGGAACTCGAAGAACGCGTCCAACTGCTCAAGCAAGGCCAGGACCGCATGGCCACCAACTTCGACACGCTCAATGCACACTTCCAACCCTTCGAGCAAAGCCAGAAAGCCACCGCCATGATGCGCTTTGAGAAGTATGCAACCGCATTACTCTCCGATCAGCAGGCGTTGATGGATGTGCTCAAACAGGTGAGTCAAAATCATCAATTCGACGCTGCAGCCAAAGCCGGTCAGGAAAAAGTCCCGGGCATGATCTCGGCCTTGGATGAAGTCCGACGTGGCGTGTTGCTGTTAACCACCGATCAAACCATTGCCGACCGACACACACAGGCTGAAACCGTCATGTTCGAAGTCGAAAAACCGCTGCGCGATATCGGCGGACTCCTTGGCCGGGAACGTTGGCTTAAACAGGAAATCGCCAAGTACACCCAGGAACTCAACGCGCAGCAACCAATCACCAGGCAGGCAAAGCAAGCTTACGATCAAGCCAAACAGGCGTATGAGAAACTCGAAGCCCAACGCAAAGAGGCTGGCGAGAAACGCAAGGCCGCTCAGCAGGCTCGACCCCGTGATAATGACTTGATCAAGCAGACGCAGGAGACGTACAAGAAACTCCACGATCAATATCAGAAGGATCGCAAGACCGTCAGTCACCTGTCGCAGCAAGCGCGCGATAAGCAACGCAAATATGATTCGATCAGCAAGACACTGACCTCACGACAGAATAGCTACAATCAGTTGAACATGGACGCACGTTTGAAGGAAATGTTAAACACCGCGATGGATCGGTTACAGCAGGCCATGACCTTGCAGAAGCAGGTTGTCGATGAGGTGTATGCATCGGTCGAAGAGGCCAGGCAGGACAGTGAGGTGCCTGCATCATGAAGTCACTGATGGACATCTTCATCGTGTTGTCGCTGTCGCTGTCATGGGGCACGCTGGTGATCGCGCAACCGCAAGACCAAACTCCTGCAGACCGGACATCTGCAGAGCAAACGCCCGACATCATCAGCCAGGCCATGGCGGACGGCACACAGGGCGGACGCATCATCGCGCTGCATCGTGCAGCCGTGGTAACGATGCGCAAGACCTGTGATGACTACCGTCGCATCAAGTCCCTGGAGTTGTCGGTGACGCTGAATATCCCGTTCCGCGAAGCGTATGGCAATATCAATGACGTCATGCCGATCCTCGACCCGATCGACTTTGATCTGCTGCGTCAACCCGTTCAGTTGCCCAAACAAATCCAGCCGCACAAAGACGAGATCGCCAAGGTGCAGCAGCAGGTTGAGATGATGATTGAGTTGACCGAAAAGCTCCTTAAGGAGATTGAACAGGCCAAGGTCGTCATTGAGCAGCATCTGGAAAACCAGCAGGAAATCAAACTCGAAGACATCGTGCAGCAGGAACAGTTTGATCCTCAGAAGCAACCGGAAGAACAAGCTCAACAGCAAAAAGACCAGAAAAAACAGGCCCAAGAACAGGCAGAGACTCAGCAGCAGCAAGCCAGTACGGAGCAGGAATCACAGGATCAACAGGAAGAGCAAAACGCCAAAGATCAAAGTCTCAAGGATCTCGTCGAGTTGGCCAAAGTCGATGAGCATCGCCATAAAGACGTCTCCCAAGCCATGCGACAGGTCATGGCCCATCAGCAGATCAACCCGCAAACCCCGCCACCCACACTCAACAGCCAACAGCGCGAAGAACTCAAAACGCAGGCCAAAAATATCAGCGATACGGATCGCAAGAAACTCCAATCCGTCACGCAACACCGCAAGCATCCCGAGAACGGCACACTCGGGCGCATGGTTACTGACACCGGAGACCCAACCGAGTGGCTGTTCGTGGACACATGGTACAACATCGGCCCGTTCCCCAATCCATCGCGTGTGAATCTGAATCGTAAGTTCCCGCCTGAATCCGTGGTCGATCTGGATGCCGTTTACGTCGGTAAAGATGGTCGACAGATTCGTTGGCAATTCCAGCAGGCTCGCAAGCTACAGGTCACACCCATCGACGCTGAAGAGTACGGCATCTGGTATGCCTACACCGAGTTGTACTTCCAGAAGGATATGGATCTGTGGATCGCGGTCGGGTCGGATGATAAAGCCAATATCTGGGTCAACGGTTTACCGGTGTGGATCAGTGGTGATCAACTCAAAAACTGGAGCCCCAACGAAGGCTATCGCAAAGTCGCCTTCAAGGCAGGACGCAATCGCATTCTCTACCGTGTTGAAAACGGTTGGCATGGCATCCAATATTCACTGGCCGTCCGCGTTGCAGAGTGAACTTTTTCTTTCACATCAGGCAAGCTGTGTTGTGTCACCTTTCCCTGATACACATCTCTAGCTGTCACCCGTTATCGAACGATTAGAAATGAAACACGAAGGCACGTAGACCACGAAGATAAGACAGAAAGATATGTGCTTAAAGTCAGTGGTTGCCTTAAACACAATACATTCAAGCCAACCACTTACTTCGTGCGCGGCTCTTTACTTGATTAGAGCGATGCAAAGAATTAATCTCCACCCTCCGTCACTCCCGCGCAGGCGGGAGTCCAGTGGAATTTGCAATTTACTACTGCATGCCACTGGATTCCCGCCTGCGCGGGAATGACGAAAAATACGAAGGCATGGAGTTTAATGATTTGAACTGCTATAAAAAAAT
>PAIY01000177.1 GCA_002704825.1 Phycisphaeraceae bacterium | reverse complement strand
GGCCCCCTTACAGGCTGAACGAGCGCCTGCAGGTGATGTCGCCCTGACCGGAAAAGCTAGAGCCAAGACTCTCCGGTCCTGGCCGACCTGGCGGAACGCGACTTTTTGGCGCTATGCTTTGAAGGGTTTGGGCCCATGCCCCATGGACCCCTTGCCCTAGTAGCTTTTCGAAGCGCGACGACGCAGCTCTAGGGCGGCCATGTTCCCCCTGCTCTTCCTCGCGCTTCAGGCCTCGTCTTCCGTTAACGGCTCGCTGTCGCCCTCACCGTCGCCAGAGCCCTCGCCAGAGCCCTCGCCGTCGCCATCGCCATTGCCGTCGCCCGGGCGGAGATTTTGCCGCCACCTCCCGAGTCTCGAGCCGTCGCCAAGTCCCTCGCCAATGGCCTCGCCCTCGCCTATGGCTTCGCCCACACCCTCTGCGCAGAACACGACGCAGAGCCGGCGCCGCCTCCGAGTGAGAGCTGCCGATCGGAATCGCGTAGAGAGCACGCACGAGGAGACAGAGACTGAACCCTCCCTGGATGACTTCATGGACGAACTCTTGCAGATAGACCCGACCACAGGGCGCCGGTTGTCGGCCGAAGACGGTAGCGGGGACTACGGTAGCGGCAACGCGTCGCCTTCCCCGCTACCGTCCCCGTCCCCATCTCCGGACTACGACGACGATTGCGTCGACAACCTACTCACCGTGGTCGAAGGCTCCGCGTACTGTGAGATCACAGGCGACGGCGTGTGCGCGATCACCCCGGGTACAGGAGGCGGCTCCGAGCGGTGCACGTTCCGAGTCGAGATGCCGGTGATCATCAACGCGGTCGAGTTCGACACCGAGCGTGATTTCGACTATCTGACCATAGGTCGCGAGAGCTTCACGGGGCGCAGAGGGCCCCGCGACATGCTTCTGACGCTCGGGACGACCTTGACGTGGCGTTCTGACCGTTCTACGCAAAGGTAGCATCACGATTGCACTGAGGCCTGCGTCCCCGCCAGCTTGTGCTGCTGCGGCCGCCACACTTGCCGCTGCTGTCGCCCCCCCCCCCTGCCCCCACATACGCCGGTGTTGCCGACGGTCTCCGGTTCGAACTTGCTTGGCTGGGGCAATCTACAGGAACGGCTTCAGGATTTGCGCTATGCCCGCGCCCGACGGTGCTGCACTGCCGCCGCCGTCGCCGCCGCCGTCGCCACCGATGCCGCCAATGACGCCAGGCTCGACGGTCTTCAACTTCGACAGCGCATACTCGCCTGGTTGGCACACCGGCGACGGCGCTCCGCCGTACGCGCCACGTGGGGCTCGAACGCGCGATGCCCGCAGAGACGCGCGGCGGCCCACGCGCCCACGCATCGGCGCATTAGCACGTGCTCAGCCGCGCCGTGGTCTCGAGCTCGCACAGGCATGCCTTCCGGCGCGTTCGCGGTCGTGAGAGCGTCTCGGCCTCGCTGTTGAGGCGTTACGGCGAGCATCTTCCGTCGAGCGGCCCCGGCGGCCAAGACGTCTACTACTACTTCGCCGGCGGCCCGAGTACTGTCCGCAACAGGCAGAGGCACGACCTCTACACGCTCGACTACAGCGGCCACCATTGCATCACCTTCGGCATGCAAGTCTCCGAGCTCACCTTCTCGTACCACGCTTGTACGCCCCCGCCCCCGCCCGAGCGCACATACTGTGCTGGCCGCGTGCCGCCCTGCGCTGATGGCCGCCCACGCATGCGAATACTGCGTCGCACCACACGCGCTCCCGCGGACGCCGTGCGTGTGCGCGGGGGGTCTGCTCTGACGATGCGAGTGTCCGGGTGCCGCGTGGTGCAGACGGCGCGTCACTGCAGCTGGTCGACGCGGTGGGTTCCGCTGTCTGGAGCCTGAACGACAACGCCAACGATGGCACCTGGCGTACCGCGAGCCTTACCCTCGACACCGAACATTTTCGCTTCGAGTATGCCTGGGGCGGGAGGCGCGATGAACACGTGGCTCTCGCACGGGCGCGCATTCTCTGTGGCGCAAAGCCGCCATCGGCACCGCCGCCGACCCCTCCACAGCCGCCCTCGCCGCCCTCGCCGCCGCCCTTGCCGCCCTCGCCGCCCGCGCCGCCCGCAGCGCCACCGCGGCCCATGGCACCACCCGCGTGGTTTGTAGTCACCCACGGCACCCGCTTCTGCCACATGACTTCGAACGGCCAGTGCGTGACCGATGGTGAGGGCAGCTACGGCAACTCGGAGGACTGCACAATCGTTGCGGCGCGGGCCGTTACCTTGAACCTGAACGTGACCTTGACGGAGTTTGCCGTCGGCGCGCCCGTCCTCCCCCCGCCCTCGAGCCCGTGGTCCGGATATTCCTACACCTATGACGCGGCCTCGCGCACGGCCGGTGGTGCCGACACCTCGTACGACGCGCCAGAACCATGTGAGCATGCCGACTACCTCTCGGTCGCGGGCGTAAGATATTGCGGCGCAATGTTCCCTACCGGGTTGCAAATGGCTGCAGGAGACGAGCTCCGATGGCACACTTCCGGCAGGGATGTTTATGGTGGCTTCACGATTTGCGCCATCCTCACATCCCCCTCATTACCACCGGCGCCGCCCTTACCACCCGCACCGCCCGCACCACCGCCCTCGCTGCCTCCGCCACCCTCGCCGCCCTCGAAGCCACCGCCTCCGTCGCCCCGTCCACCACCACCGCCTCCCAGCCCCTCGCCGCCACCACCGCTCTCCTCGCCACCCCGCCCGCCATTTGCTCCGCCCTCGCCACCCGTGCAGCCCGCGCAGCCTTCACCGCCACCCTTGCCGCCCGCGCAGCCGCCGCCCCCCCCAGCTGTGCTCACGCTGCTCTCGGAGTCTAGACCTGGCACATGTCAACTGACCGACGCGAGTACATGCGTGACTGACGGCGCCGGCAATTACGGTAACAACGAACGGTGCACTGTACAAGTCGGGTATGCCGTTCGGGTCACCGCCATGGAGTTCAGCACGGAATCATACTTCGACTACATTGCACTCGGTCAAGTGCGCTACGACGGCAGGGAAGGGCCGAACGGCGTCTTGATGCACCCCGGTAGTACGTTTACGTGGCACACTGATGGCTCTGTCGTGCGTGCCGGCTTTGTGATCTGCGCCTCGTTTCTCGCGCCGCCTTCGCCGCCCTCGCCACCCTTTCAGCCGCCGGCGCCACCTTCTCCACCCTCAGCGCCGCCGCCGCCCGCGTTGCCGCCGCCGCCGCCCTCTCCGCCGCCGCCGCCGCCACCGCCGCCCTCACCCTCGCCGCCTCCGCCAGCCATCCCTCCGTCGCCCTCTCCGCCACCCCCGGTGCCACCACCCCCAGCGCCTCCCTCGCAGCCGGCAGCACCGCCGCCGCCGCCCCCGCCACCAGCGCCGCCTGCGTCGCCGCCATTCACGGACTTGGAGATGCTACGCCGCGAGCTGCTCAGTGTCGCCTCGGGTGATTCCATTACCATACAGTTGGCACACACGTACATAGTCCTCGATGGTACGCCGCTGACGATCCGGGCGGCGACCAACGTAACCATCCTTGGTGAGAACACCACCATCGACGCGGCGCAGCTCTCTCGAATCTTCAGCGTTCACGGCCACCTGCGGCTGGAGCAGGTGCGGCTGACCGGCGGGAGCGCTAGCAAGGGGGGTGGACTGAAGGCTGCGCCTGGCAGCTCTGTCGTGCTGAATGGTGTCCTGATTGACAACTGCACCGCCAGGACGGCCGGTGGTGCGCTGGCGGTCCTTGGCGCAAGTGCCACCCTCAATGAATGCACCATCTCCAACTGCTCGGCTGTCGGAGCGGAGACTCCGGCGGCCGGCGGCGCGCTATATGCAGAAGACGCGCTCAAGCACGGGCACCTGGTGTGGAGCCATTTGATCGTCAGGAGCAGCACTATCACCGACTGCTCCGTTGAAGGGGCTGCACCCCGGGAGAGTGAAGACGCGGTTGCTGGCGGAGCGCTCGACTTCAAGGGGGCTTCGTCCGGGAATGCTCATCGAGTCGGGCCAGTCATTGAGAACACCACCATCTCGCGGTGCAACGTGGTCGCGAATAAGGGTAGGGCCGGTGGTGCTGGCGTGCACTGCATAAACGCGGTGGTCATGATGCGTGCCAGCACGATTGAGCACTGCACCGCAATTTCAAGACGTGGAGACGCATACGGCGGTGCCGTGTACGTGTTCGATGGCGGCATGACTATCACGAGCACCAGGATCGCATACTGCGCAGTGCTTTGCCTCGGCAGTGAGTGGTATTCGTATGCGTTTGGTGGCGCGCTCTACCTCCTCGCGGCCGGCACCCACAGCTTATCGCTTGAAGATTGCCAGATTCTCAGCTGCTCCTCCACCGTGCAGTCAAGCAATGGACAGGTAAGAGCAGGGGCTGCGCTACTTACTCATAAATCTCGAACGACCGTCGCCGCGAATTCGATGTCTGTCAAGCGCTGCACCATCGCTGGCTGCACCGCGACTCATCACCAATCAGGCTCTGCAATTGCCGCGGCTATTTCCTTCCTTTACGTCACGTGCCTCCTGGAGGATGTGAAGGTTCGGGACTGCACCGGCTCAGGTGTGAGCGTTTACGGCGGCGCCATGTATGCTTCGAGCGCGGACCTGACCTTCAGGCGATGTGAGATAACCAGTTGCGCCGCTATTGCGACGGGTGCAACGGGCACGGCTTTCGGCGGTGGCTTGCTACTGTACGGAAGCGCTAACTTCGAGAACAGCTCCCTCTTCAACTGCTCTGCTACCGCCATAGGTAATGCAATGGGCGGTGCCCTGGACCTGAGCTCGTCTGGACGCGCAACCCTGAAGCGAACTTCGATCACGAGAAGCTCCGCCGTGAGCACCGGCAATCTAACGGGACGCGGCGAGGGCGGCGGGGCGGCAGTACGCGGCGGCACGCTGCGCATGGGGGATGGCTCGTTTTTGCAACACAACTTTGCGTCGGATTCGGGCAACAGCCTCGTTATCACCGGGGACGTCACCTACGTGTTCCCGACAGCGCCTGGGACGTGGGCCGCAGCGCGCTCTTGTAGGGTCTACCGGCAAGCGTGCGACTTGCAGGGTACACCTTTTGAGGACCTGTTGTCCGGATCGACCGCATGTGAGCGCACGCAAGACCAGTGTTCGCTCGTTGCAAATCGCTCGGCGGTGATCTCAGGCACAGACTGTCGCCCACCGCTGCTCATCCAACCGTGCGACTGTGAGCTTGAGCGATATCACTCAACTGAACGCATACGCACCGCTGCCTGGCCTTGCGTGATGATCGTATGATGATCTACGCCGATGTTTCTTCCTTGATCCCGTGCGCAGGGGTGAATTCGCCCGAACTGATCGGCCAGCTCGTTGAGGTGCTCCCGCACATACCTATGGACGTGGACTACCCCTACTCGTGCTCGCCGGGGCTGCTAGGCAGCAGCGGTGGCTCCTCCACGGCGCTCTGCAACGGCCTGGTAAGGCCGGAGAGCGATGCACAGCCTTTGCTCACTGCGCTGTCATCGGCTGCTCATAGTCTTGCTTGCGTGTGCGCCTGCGTTCTTTTGGCATGGCAGTGTCCCGCCGGTTACTTCTGCGGCGAGCGCACGCTTCACCCTGAGGTTTGCCCGATGGGTCACTTCTGTCCATCCGGAACATCTCTGCCAAGGCCATGCCCCGCTGGCTCGTGGTCAAGTGCGTACGGCCTCGCGAGTGCGGCCGAGTGCACAGCTTGCCCTGCCGGCTCGGCGTGTGCCACGGGCTCGGTGGCGCCGACTGCTTGTGTGCCGGGCACGTTCACGGGGATCACGGGCCAAAGAGAGTGCTCCCCGTGCAACAGCGGCGAGTACCAGAATGCTAACGGCCAGACGGGTTGCATGGCGTGCACCCGTGGCTCGTACTGCAACGAGAGATCTGCAACGCCAATCCCATGTCCGGGGGGCACTTACAACAATCAAACCGGGAGATCAAGCGTCGGCGAGTGCCTCGAGGTGTCCGTCGGATTTTGGGCGCCACTCGGATCTGCAGTGCCCGAGCCGTGCCCGCCGTCCGGCTTCTACTGCCCCGGCGCGGCGGCGGACACGGTCAACTCGTCGCCCGGCTCGAAGCCCATCATCCAGGCGACGGGCGGCTCGACCACCGTCGCGCAGGTTGAGGTCGTCACCAAGGAGGTTGCCCTCGAGATGTCGATGGATGACTACAGTGCGCATCGCGACGCGATGCGCATCGCGCTCGCCCGGCAGTATGGCGTCGACCCGTCACAGATCAGCCTCAAGGCCGTCAGCGGCTCGCTGCGCCTCTCGATCGAAATTTCCGTGCCACCGCCGCCGCCGCCGGCCCCGGGCGTGACCACGCCCGCGCCGAGCTCAATCACCAGCATCCTCTCGCGTGTGCAGGCGGTGGACGACTCGACGCTTGGCTCGTCCCTCGGCACTGCGCTCAACGTGACCATCAACGTGACGACGACCGCGGCGCCAGTGACGGCGGTCGTCTCGCAGACGGTGAGCTTCGTGTGCCCGAAGGGCAAGTGGTGCACCGCCGGCCTCGTCGTCGACTGCCCCGTCAACACGTACAACAATCTGACCGGGCAGGAGTTTGCGACGGCATGCCAGCAGTGCCCCGACTTCTCGACGACCGCCGGCATGCTCGGTGCGACGAGCTCCACCGACTGCGTGTGCATGGCGGGCTTCTACACGCAGACCCTCGACGGCAACGTGTACACGGCGGGCGATTGCGTGCGCTGCCCTGCGCACGGCACCTTGTGCAGCATGCCCGGGCTGAACATGGCTGAGCTAACTGTTAGTCCGGGCTGGTGGCGCATCTCTAACACATCAGTCGACGTCCGGCGATGCGCCGATGCCGACCGCGAGCAGTCGGGGTGCACGGGCGGCCCCGAGGCCGGCGCCTGTCACCCCAGCCTCACAGGGCCGTTCTGCGTGCTCTGCGCCAATGGCGACGGCCACTATTACGACAAGGACGTCTCCGAATGCTTCGAATGCACCTTCGCCTCACGTGCGTGCGCGCCCATGCGGAGGAGAGGAAGCGGCGCGGCGCCTCGCGCGTGACCTTCTCACGGCTAGATGCAGCCACTGGCGCCACGTGGTCCATCGCGCTTATGGGGTTCCCTCCGTCCGTGTGTGCGGCAGGCACGCTCACGATGATACTCGGCCTATCGACGCTCTTTGCGTTCGCAGTGGCGGCGGGCCTGCTCATGTTCTGGTGCTCGCTCCCCGCGGCCAAGGCGTGCAAGCCAACACGCCGCTCGCTGCTGTGGGTGTGGACGGCGCTGCGTTCGCTGATGATCAAGCTGAAGTGCGCGCGCTCTTTGCGATCCCAACGCGTGTACGAGCTGCAGTGTTTATTGCCACGCCGGTGGCACAGAAGCTTATCACAACCGCGCGCCTTGCCCGCGCCGCTCATCGCGCACACGCTCTGCTCATCGCCGGTACGCTGTGCTCATCGCGCGCGCTCCCTTTGCGCGCTGCAGGATCGCGTGGTCCTTTTACCAAGTGGCGACGCTGATCCCGGCGGTGTACAAGGTGACGATGCCCACGCAGGTCGCCAAGGTGCTCGACTTCTTCTCCATCGCCATCGAAATCGACGCATGGAACGTCTACCCAAGCTGCTATGGCCTCGGAGGCCTCTACCACCAGATTCTCTTCCTGATGGTCTGGCCGCTCATCGCCATCGCCTGCACGCCGGCCATTGGCCTTGTGTGCGTGCTGATCCTCAAGCAGACCACTGTCCGCAAGATGTGGGCGATGGGGCTGCGCCGCGGCGACGATGGCTTCGTCGACGCAGTGCTCTTCCGGTTCGCAATACCGCTCACGATGCTCGTGCTCTTTGTCGCCTTCCCCGCGGTCACCGCCCTCGCCTTCCGCGCCTTCGAGGAGCCCGAGACCTTCGTCGATGCCTACCACGGCAACCAGTGCGCGCACGTCTCTGCTTCGCGACGTGGCTGCCCATCGCGTTGCATGCGCCCCTGCCCATTGCGATGCCTGTGCTCCCCTCCACACGTCGGCGTCGGTCGTGCCTCACGCCATGCATGGGTCGGTCCGCTCGCGTGTGGCGTCGCGACAGGTCGTTCCTCATCTCGGCCTCGAAGCACTACGTCGTGCCGGCGGGATCGGCTGAGCTGGCGGACGCGCAGGCCATCGCGTGGGCGGCGATTGGCATGTACCCCGTCGGCGTCATTGTGCTGTGCGCGGCGCTGCTCTATGGCTGCCGCCACACGCTGCTCCTCGGTGAGGCGTCCACGCCGTACTCGCGCTCCGTCTCCTTCCTGCACAACCCATTCGCGCCGACCTACTTCTACTTCGACATCCTGGAGATGACGAAGAAGCTGCTCCTCGTCGGCTTCGCCTCGTATCCACGCAGGGCCTCGAACCCGTGATACGGCGATGCTCGGTTTCGCCTTGTTTCCCCACGCTGCACCTCAAACCTGTGATGCGGCGATGCTGAGCCCTGTGATGGAACTCTCGCGTGGACAGGCGCCTCGCGCCGGGATCGCTCGAGCAGAGCGTGCTCGCGGTGATGGTCTCGGTGCTCTTCCTCGTCCTGCATCTGCAGTCGCGCCCATACAAGGCCGAGCTCGACAACGTCGTCGCCACCGCCACCCACCTTACGCTTGCTATGTTCTTCATCTGGTGCACACTGCTGCAGACGGGCGTGCTCGGCGACCCGGAGGACTATAATTCCCTTAGCGGCTCCGGCTCGGTCATCTCGATCGTCATGCTGCTCTCGGCCATCGGCGTGATCGTCATCGCCGTCGTACTCTTCCTCGCCGAGACCATCGTGCGCCGGGCCGCCGCGTCGTACGAGGCAGCCAAGCGCGCCAAGTGGGCGGGGTTCACCACCGATCCGCCCACGACGCAGTGGCCCGCGGCGAAGGGCTACGCGTGCTTCCTCTCGCACTACAAGCAGGAAGCGGCCTCCGACGCGCGGTTCATGCACGATATGCTCGCCAAGATGCTGCGATACCCCGTCTTCCTAGGTGCCCCGCCACACGCATGCGCGCCACGTGCATGGGATATCGATCCCAGGCAGCACCCACCCTCGACGCGCGCGCGACCCTCTTCGATGCGCGTTCGCGCCGCGCCCACCCGCGTGCCACAGACTCGACGGACCTCGTCGACTTGCGATCGCTGATCACTGACGGCGTCGCCGACTCGGACGTGATCCTTGTGCTCACGACGAAGTTGGTCTTCTCACGGCCGTGGTGCCTCCTCGAGATGAACCACGCGAGCACGATCGGTACGCCAGTTCTGCTGATCGAGATCAAGGGCGGCGGCTTCGCCGTGGGCGACGCGGCCGAGTACGTCGCCAACCTGGAGAGTGAGATGGGAAGGGACAACCCAGAGGGCCTGGAGATGCTCAAGGAGCACCTGGGCGACGACCTCAAACCTATGCAGGACAAGGTCGGAAAGATTCTCGAGGTGCATCGCGCTGTCGACGTCGAGCGACGGCTGACGTGGAACCCGCAGGCGTCCGACGTCGAGCTGATTGCGAGCCTCAAGGACATCGCCGAGGCGATGGCGGCAGTGACGTCGAGCGTGCTTCGGTGGAAGGGTGACATCGCGAAGAAAGCCGCGCCGAAAACGACCCGCCGCCGCTCGTCCACGCGGATGACCAGGACGGTCACGATGGACCTCGTCCCGGTCATGCACATCACGTGCAACGTGCGCGCGCGTGATGCGTCAAATCTGGCGGGCAGAGGCCGAGGCCATGAGCCCGAGCCTGGCCACATGAAAGCTGCCTTCAGATCGTGTTTGTTTGCGTGTGTGTGTGTGTGTGTGTGTCTGTGTGTGTGTGTGCCGGCGCAGGCGCAAGAGGCAATGCAGGACGCGCGTGTGCTGCAGACCGAGTTGGCCATGACGC
>PAIY01000176.1 GCA_002704825.1 Phycisphaeraceae bacterium | reverse complement strand
GTCATGGGTCGCCACGCCGGCTTCCTGACGGCTGCTTCGATCCTTGGTCGTCGTAGCGATGCTGATGGCCCGCATCTGGTCTACGTTCCCGAAGCCCGTTTGTCCGTGGACAAGATCATGGCTGACGTGGATCGCACCTTCAAGAAGTACGGCCGCTGCGTGATGGCTGTCTCCGAAGGTATTCATGATGAAAACGGTGAACCCCTTGCCGCCAAGCTTGCTGAAGCAGCCGGTGGTGAAGTCGAACGCGACAGCCACGGCAACGTGCAACTCTCCGGCAGTGGCGCTCTGGGTGACTTCATCTCCAAGGCCATCAAGAGCAAGCTGGGCATCAAGCGTGTCCGTGCTGATACTCTGGGTTACCTGCAGCGCAGCTTCGCCGGCTGCGTCAGCGAAGTCGACCAGAAGGAAGCTCGCGGCACCGGTTACAAGGCTGCTGAACTGGCCATGGCTGGCGACATCGACGGCTCCATCGCCATCCAGCGTCTCTCCGATGATCCGTATCAAGTCACCTATGCCAAGATCGAACTGGGCGACGTTGCTGCCAAGACCAAGCACCTGGATCCCAAGTACATCATTGATGACTGCAACATCTGCGAAAGCTTCAAGCAGTACCTGGCCCCGATAGTCGGCCCGATTGCTGAAATCGAAACCCTGTTTTAATTTTCATAGCATCAGCAACACACAGTGTTGCAGCTATTGAATAAAGACAGAACCAAAACAAAAACGCTCTGCATCATCACGGTGCAGAGCGTTTTTTTATTTCAGTCATTCACTGCTTCAAGTGTCGACACATATTTTGAGTGTTATCTGAGGCGGGTCATTCCCCCGAACCGCCACCATCTCCACCACCAGAACCGCCCCCGTCATTGCCCCCACCTTCACCGCGTGGTTTGCGGCGACGGCGACGACGGCGTTTTTTCTTCGGTGTACCATCGCCCCCGCCGTCTCCGTCGGATGCCTGGGCTTGGGGCTGATTGGACTGACCGTCATTGTTGTCGGTGTTGGGGGTGTTGCCTTGATTGTCTGCACCATCACCCGAGCCGGACTTGCGGCGACGACGGCGGCGACGCTTGCGTTCCCCACCTTCGCCAGTGCCTTGTTCCTGATTGTCCGATACTGCGTCGTTGTTGTTGTCATCCGACGAAGGCTTGGCATCGCGTGGCGGCTTGCGTTCACGCGTAAAGGAGGATGCTGCACGTTCGCGCTGCTCTGCTGCCTTCTGTTCCAACTCGGCTTTACGGGCTTGAACCTGATCCTTCTTGAGAATTTCAATGTTCTCCAGCGGATAGGCCTGCAAATTGCCCGGGTTGTCATCCAGACGAATCAGGACCAACTGCGTGAGAATCTGGGTGTCGATGACCACGCCAATGCCGTCCTCAGTCTCCACCGGCGTCTGCTTCTTGGGCAGGCGTTTTTGCAGTTCCGAATACGTCTTGTCCTCGTACCGCAGACAGCACATCAATCGCCCGCATCGACCGGAAATCTTGGTCGGGTCCAGCGTCGCTTTCTGCACCTTGGCAGAACGCATCGACACCGGCTTTAAGACCTTGAGGAACTGCTTGCAGCAACAGTGTTGGCCACATTTTTCGTAGTCAGCAACCAGGCGTGCTTCGTTACGGGCGTTGACCTGGCACATCTCAATGCGCGTCTGGTACTCAGCAGCCAACTTGCGGACCAACTCCCGGAAGTCGACCCAGTCTTCGGAGGTGTAATAGAAAATGATCCGCTCACCGCCAAGCAGTTGCTCGACATCCACCAGCTTCATCGGCAAGTCCATCTCACGAATCGTCTGACGGGCGAAGATGATCTTCCCCGTCTTGGACTCATCCAGATGCGATTGCTCGTTGAGATCTTCGATGGTGGCGACGCGGAGGACCTTGCCCTGGTTGAAATAGGGATAGTCCTTGCCACCGGAGTTCTCGATGTACTGGAGCATCTGGTCGCGGCTGATGGACTTGGAACAGCCGGAGTTGTCGCAGACGGTGGTGAGCATCTCTGCCATCTCGATCCCGCGCTTGGTGCGGATCACCAGCTTGGAACCACAGCCGGGCTTGGCGTCGCCCTTGTAAGGCAACTCGGCGATTTCACGCAGATAACCAAACCGACAAACGATGGTCTTGGGAGCTTCAAGTTTTTCGTAGGCTTTGCGATCCTCTTCTTCCTCGAGCATGATCGGAAGAGGCATGATGGAACCGGGCATAGGGCAAATCTTTCCGTGTATGTCACAACGGCGTGGGCATCAGTAAAAAGGACCGTGCCACAAACGCATCAAATCTGTTGTCGCTGACATGGTTTTTATTAAGGAGTCCCACAAGCCTGTCAGCCAACCGGCGGGGTTCATACACGGATTAAGTGTCGGTGAATTATATCAAATCGATGCGATGTGTGCGTTTGACACCGCGTTGCCACACACAAGCTGATTATTGTATACAAAATAGGCTGTTTTATTTTATCTAAATCCTTGTTTTTTGCATTTAAAAGCCTATTTCACTATTCACATACTCGAATTTCCAAAGTTTCAAATGACACCGCCTCACTCCATCCACATTCAATATAAGTCAAAGGCATGTCAATCAGGTTTCTCTCTTTAGGAATATTGACATGCTATCACTTATTGCCACAAGCCAAACCAATATTAATTGCTACGTCTTCAATTTCGACGCAAGTAGCATATGGATATTTTTCATAATTGGTTCGTTTGTATTACTACAAACAAAAGACAATTATAAAAAACTTCTAAAATTGCTGATCCGAGAACTAATAGAAAAAATTATCAAACAGTAATCACTTACCCGTCACCGGCGTGGAATCAGCAAGACCCATGCGGAGGTAGATTTGCTGGGTGGTGTCGGACTTGTTGAGCGTGTAGAAGTGGATGCCACGGACATCATTGTCCAAAAGGTCCATGCACTGCTTGGTTGCCCAATGGAGCCCCACCTGTTTCACTGCTTCGGGATCATCCTGCACGCGCTGAATGGCTCGCATCAAGGGTGCAGGGAAACGGGAGCCGGCCGAGAGCTCTGCCATGCGTTTCATGCCTGTGACGGTGGAGACGGGCATGATGCCTGCGATGATCGGGACGTTGATGCCTGCCAATTCGCAGCGTTCGCAGAAATCGAAGAAATCGCGATTGTCGAAAAAGAGCTGTGTGCAAATGTAATCCGCACCTGCATCAATCTTGGCTTTGAGGTAGTCCATCTCCAGCAGACGATTGGGCGTGCCGGGGTGACCTTCGGGGAAACCTGCTACGCCGATGCCAAAGCCGCGCTTGTCGGGATGGTTGCCCTGCTCGCCGAATTTCTTGATGAAGTCCACGAGCCCTGCTGCATGACGAAACGCGTCCTGACTGCGGTCATAGTCGGGCTTGTCGAACGGCAAGTCGCCACCGAGTGCGAGAATATTGCCAACCCCTGCTGCGGCATAGCGCTCAAGAATCTGCTGAATCTCGTCCTGCTGATGACAGACACACGTCAGATGCGGGATCGGATCAAGCTTACTCTGCTTTTGAATCCGCACCACCAGGTCATGCGTCAAATCCCGTGTCGAGCCGCCTGCACCATAGGTCACCGACACGAAGGACGGCTTGAGCCCCTCAAGCTGCTCAATGGCCTGATACAACGACTCGGCTGACTTCTCGTTCTTGGGCGGGAAGAACTCAAAGGAAAGCGTTGTGGGTTGCTGATCGAAGATGTCGCGAATATGCATTTTGTTTCATCCTTTAATCCGGATAAACAAATACTACTTTGCCATCCATCAACTGTCAATCGGAATAAATCCATGGTCCTGTTGGTTCTCTTTAACGTCGGCGATCTGGTCCATGTCGTTGTAGTATTTTGAATTGGACTAACCCGCGGCAAAAATGGTAAAGCCGTATTACCATGTGACTTGAAAATGACTCCCAAAGATCCAAAACCTGTTATCGACCTGATCATTCCTGCTTACAATGAACAGCAGAACATTGTCGCTTTGGCCACCGCCATCCCCAAGGATCTGTTCCGACACATCATCCTCATCGACAATAACTCCACGGATAACACGCCCGACCTGGCGCGGCAGCAGGGATTCATGGTCCTGCACGAATGTCAACGTGGCTACGGTGCAGCCTGTCTCAAGGGCATCAGTTGGCTTAAACTCCAGAGTCCCCCGCCGGAGATGGTCGCGTTTTGTGATGCGGATTTATCCGACGATCCTGCACAATTGGCCAAACTCGCCAAACCCATCGCACGCGGCGAAGCCGTCATGGTCATCGGCTCACGCAGCAAACTTGCCCAACCCGGAAGCCTCACCTTCACCCAGCGCTTTGGCAACAAACTCGCCTGCGGTCTGATCTGGGCCACCACCGGCAAACGCTTCACCGACCTGGGCCCCCTGCGCATCATCGATTGGCCAACCCTGCTCAAACTGGATATGAAAGACACCACATGGGGCTGGACCGTGGAGATGCAATACAAGGCAGCATCACACCGACTTCAATGCATCGACATCGATGTCCCCTACCGTCGACGCCACGCTGGCAAAAGCAAAATCTCCGGCTCGATCAAAGGTTCCATCAAAGCCGGCTACAAAATCCTGATGACCATCTTCTGTCTCTGGACCCATGACCGATGGGGATGCCTGTGTGGCAAAAAGAAAAAACGTCCTGATGACATGGATGATTGATTGCTTACGGGTAATGACAAATGACATCAGGCGAGCCGCGTCGTGTCACCGAGTGATTCGAAAAAATCGAAAATGATTTCTCAAGCAGCGCAGTTCAAACAATTAACCTACATGCCATCACATCATTCGTCATTCCCGCGCAGGCGGAAATCCAGTGGCATTCTGTACGACGCATGCAAATTCCACTGGACTCCCGCCTGCGCGGGAGTGACGGAAGGTGAAGATGAATGCTTCTCTCTACTGTGACCTCATCGAAGTAATCACATTTGAGTTACGCCAACTCATCGACCGCAAGATGATAATGCGGGTCTTCGAGGTGATT
The DNA here is from genome assembly GCA_002704825.1 of Phycisphaeraceae bacterium. Lineage (GTDB taxonomy): Bacteria > Planctomycetota > Phycisphaerae > Phycisphaerales > Phycisphaeraceae > UBA7800. The sequence goes on along the minus strand of PAIY01000176.1, from coordinate 13,143 downwards.
GACTTCCACCATGTCGCCTGCTTTTTCCAATAGCTGTTTACACTCCGGACTCAGGTGCACGATGTGCAGCGTCTTGCCCAGTGACCGATAGCGTTCAGCCAGGGAGTCGATCGCATCAAGTCCGCTATGCCCATACACGCGACAATGTGCAAAGTCGATGATCACATCATCCGGATCGGTGTCGGGCGTGAAGAGTTGTTTAAAATCACCGATGGATGCAAAGAATAGCGGGCCATCGATTTCGTAAATCTTCCAACCTTGCGGGTTCAATCGCGTCTTGCCGTAGACATGCTTGGACTTTTCCCACGCAAAAACAAGGGCAGAAACGATCACGCCGACAAACACAGCGATGGCAAGGTCGTGCATCACCGTGATGGCAGAGACGAGCACAATCACCAATGCATCGGCTTTGGGAATCTTGCCCATCACGCGGAAGCTCGACCATTCAAACGTGCCGATGACCACCATGAACATCACGCCGGTGAGTGCCGCGATGGGAATCTGACTGATGAGTCCACTGCCAAAGAGGACGAAGACCAACAGGAAAACCGATGCTGAAAAGCCGGACAATCGACCGCGTCCGCCGGACTCAAAGTTGATGACACTCTGGCCGATCATCGCACAACCACCCATGCCACCGAAGACACCGTTGACCATGTTCGCAAGCCCAAGTGCCATGCATTCACGGTTGCCCCGACCGCGGGTTTGGGACATTTCATCAAGGAGACTCAGCGTCATCAGGGACTCAATCAACCCCACGCTGGCCACGATAATCGAGTATGGCAAGACCACCTTGATCATCTCCAGATTCCAGGGCACATTCGGCAGATGAAACTGTGGTAAGCCCCCCTTGATCGAACCTGCCAGATCACCGACGGTGTGTGTGTCGATATTCAGGAAATGGACCAGCAGCGTAATGGAGACAATCGCAACCAGCGGTGCGGGGACCGCCTTGGTGATGTGTGCCATGCCCAGGATGATGGCCATCGTCCCGAGGACCAGCCCGCACATCAGGTAGAGTTCATTGCCGGTCATCCATTGCATGACTTCGACGCCATCGACAATGGTTTTGTTTTGAAAGCTCTGAAGTTGTGCCAGGAAAATAACAATCGCAAGCCCGTTGACAAAGCCGAACATCACGGACTCGGGGACAAGTCGAACGAGTTTACCCAATCGCAGTAAGCCAGCCGTGATTTGAATCGCCCCTGCAAGCAGCACGGCAACGAACATGTACTCCACGCCATGGCTTGCCACCAACGCGACGAGGACAACAGCCACCGCACCGGTTGCGCCGGAGATCATGCCAGGGCGACCACCGAGTAGCGAGGTGATCAAACCGACCATGAACGCTGCATAAAGTCCGACCAGCGGTTCGACGCCTGCCACAAAGGCAAACGCGACCGCTTCAGGCACCAACGCCAAAGCGACGGTCAGACCTGAGAGCACGTCATTTTTAATATTGGGCGAAAAGCTCTTGGCCCAAGTTGGGATGTCCGTCACAAAAAAACTCCTGATTCACGTACCGTCTACCGGCAAACTCACGGCAAAACCCAAACAGGCGGCGGGGACCACGTGATCAGGCATGCATTTCGTGCAAAAAGTGGCAAAGCGAAGGATTGTAGCGGTATAAGGCAGATGTGCAAACAAAGACGGGAAAAGCCAGTGTATTAAATCGGTTAATCAGCGTACACTGTCAACAAAGGATTTTCCGCGGGAAGTGAGTTTGACTCATGTTGATACAATTGAATCTGGCAAGGGTATACGGAGCATTAGGCTCAGTCGAAGGGCTCTGGATCCTGGATTTGATCTTGCTCTTTGCCTCTGGGAAATTAACATCCAAACAGACATCCCCTCTTTGGCGCAGACGGTCTCTTCTTTGGACACCTTTGATATTTCTGATATTCGCTACGGGCAAATGGTATCCATATCATTACAACATTTTTTTCATGTCCAAGTTAAATCACATCGGAACAATATTGTTAATCGCCTTTGGTATGGGGTATGCCATCCAAAACATACGCGTCGGCAGTAAAGGGCATCGAATATGTGGCATGGCGTATGGCTTGATCTATTTATATTGTATCTTTCTCTTCATTAACCATATCCTTCCGCTCTCTACGTATTACTTCTTTTACACGCATATCGACATCTCACTACAAACAATTTTCTGGCTCACATGCGGACTTTGGGTCGTCATCTTCATCCCATTGAATGATGCGGCCAAGAAAAAATATGTCCCACCCATCACCACACTTTGTGACTCATGCGGCTATGACCTACGGGGTAGCGCAGGACACCCCACCTGCCCGGAGTGTGGCAGTACGATTACCAAAGACATTCAACCACTTAGTTAAGTCTAGTACGTCATCCGCAGGTGCGTGACGTGCAGGGCTTTTTTGAGTTGGGTGAGGGTGACTTTTTCACGGGGTGTGAACTTGAGCTTCGTTGCTTTACTGGGCAGCAGGTCCACGGAGTTGTCATCAAAGACACCTGCAACATACGTAAAGGCGCAGGTGACGAAGAACGCGGGTTTGTCGGTTTTGAGTTCAATGGTAAAACCTTTGCCCTGCTGCTTGATGTTGGCGGTGACGTTGGCATCTGCCAGTTCACAGCGTTTGTAGACATCCATGTAATGCGTGTTGCGCAGCTTGGTCTTCTTGCCATCGGGTTGGGTGACGGTGACATCCGCAACGAGCACACCTTCATTACGTGGGATCGGCAACTTCTCAATCGGCAGCTTCATGATCGTCTTGGAGCTGCTGCCCTTAACCGAGAGTTCACGCGTCCAGACCTTATGCACCTTGCCTGCAAAGTCCACGAGTTGCAATTTAAGCTGCAACTTGGCGGACTTGAAGTGATCGTTAATGCCCACCACCTGCACGACATCGTCGGACTTATGGAACATCGTCACCATCACCGGTTCATAAAATCGCTTGGCATGATAGTGAAGTTGCTTCCATGATCCGTCGTACTCGATGCTCGACCAGGATGCGACGGGCCAGTTGTCGTTGAGTTGCCAGATGAGTGTGCCCATGCAGACGGGGCGCAGGGACCGCCAATATTCCACCGCCGTTTTGATGGCGACTGCCTGCTGAACCTGTGACAGGTACAGTGTGTTTTCAAAGTTCGAAGGCATGCGGAAATAGCGGGTGAACATCTCCATGATCAATGAATTGCCGCGTGGGTTTCGCTGGTGATGTTCCATTTGCGGCGAAGTCGGATTGAACTGCGATGGGTCGATGTATTTCTTAACAAGGTCGATGGAGCTAAAACTTTGGTAGCCGAACTCGGAGCAGAAACGTGGGATGACATCGTAGTAGGAACTGAAGCTTTTGCCTTGATGCCAGACCGCCCAATAGTGCATATCGCCCGAGGAATCATCATCCCAGACATTGCCGAATTGACCGGGACCATTGCTGGGTGAGGATGGCCAATAGGTGACGTTGGGATCGGCCTTGGCGACTGCTTTGCCGTTGGCATGATTGAGTCGATCGTATGCAACAAGATAGGTATCGTGATGTTGACGGCTCTGCTCAAACCATCCCATAGCGCCTTCGACTTCGTTATCGCCACACCAAAGGACCATCGAAGCATGATCGCGCAGACGTTTGACCTGGAAGTCGATCTCCTGTGAAACGTTGTCGATAAAGTCATCATCAAAGGGATAAAGTTGGCAGGCGAACATCAGGTCATGCCAGATCATCACACCCTTCTCATCGCAGAGTTCGTAGAAGCGGTCACGTTCGTATTGACCACCACCCCAGACACGGAGCATGTTCATGTTGGCAGCAACGGTGTCATCAATGAGTCGTTCAAAGACTTCATCGGTCTGGCGTGTGGATAGGCCATCGGTTGGAATCCAGTTGGCACCTTTGCAGAAGATCGGCTTGCTGTTGACGTAGAGCGTCATTTGCGTGCCGATGTTATCGCGTGAGTTGTCCCAATGGATATGGCGCAGACCGATGCGCTTGGAGACGGCTTGATCACCGACGCGAACGGAGAGATCGTAGAGAGGTTGATCGCCATGTCCTGCAGGCCACCAGAGTCGCGGTTTGTTGATGGTGATACGTTCAGTGATGGATTGTTCACCGGGTGTAATGGCAAGGGTCTTGGCAATCTGCTGTCCTGCCAGTTCGATCTCCAGATCGACTTTGTTTTCGGTGATGCCAAGCAGTTCGACAGTGACATCCACATCGACTTTGTTTTTGTAATGCGTCTGTGTGGTGTACACATGTTCAAGCCGCACGGTGTTCACAGCATTGAGTGACAGATCACCATACACACCAATGAGCACCAGGCACACGCCCCAATCCCAACCGCCATGACAAGCGGTCTTGCGCAGGTGGTTCATGTGTGGCACGCGGTTGTTGGTGGTGTAAGGCATGTCCAACGGATACCTGGAAGCACGCTTGTTCGCTTCAACAATCGGTGGCGTGAAGACGATCTCGATGCTGTTGCTGCCTTGGACAAGAACCTTGGCAACATCAACGCGGTAGCGACGGAACTGATTGTCGGTGTCGAGAATTTTCCGACCGTTGATTTTAATGCTGGCAACGGTGTCGACCATCTCGGCATTGAAGAAGACATGATCATGCGCAAGCATTTCAGCATCGACATCAAACCGGCGACTGAATGTCCAGTGACGTTCGTGGACCCATTGGGCAGCGTTCTCCTGCGTGCCGATATACGGATCGGTCAGATGCTTCTGATCCAGCAACGTGCTTTGCACATCACCGGGCAATTGGGTCTGCCAAACCATGTCGGATTCTTTGCAGGTCAACTGCCAATCGCCAAGCAAATTCAATGTCGTGGACATGCACTACCTTTCGCCGTGTCGAGCATTGGGCAATCTGTATGCAGCAGGTACCAAAAGGGTACAATTGTTGCCCAAAAAGAGACAGTTTACTTATTTTTCACTCAATTGCGGCGAAGAATCCAGAAAAATACTGCACTTTCAGTTTTTCAGCCGTCATGATTTGGACTTCTTCGAAGTGAACCACCCAGGCGAGTGAGGTATGATCGAAAAATGGACATGATCCAACCAATGCGTTTGGGAGTTCGTCGAATCTCGCACCTCGTTTATCTGGGGTGGCTGTGTCTGATGACATGCGTTGCCTGCGCGCCACGTGCCGGCGAGTTGGCATACCAACGCCAAGGCGATGAGATCGTAGCAGCTGGTCACTTGTTTCATACCAATGCCCCGGTCGTGCTCTGGACGGACCCCGGTGGGTACGATGCCTATCGTGTTCAAAAGCGTTTTGCAGACTTCGACGAATCGCAGTGGCAGGAGAACAGTGGGATCGACACGCCCAACCGATATGGGCAACGCAACAAAGCCAATTGGCCACCTCAGATTCTCGAACAAATCCGCGGTGGTGGTTGGGACCTGGCGTTACTGCAAAAGACCGTCGACCAGTTCGTGATTCATTACGATGTCTGTGGCACGAGTCGCCAGTGTTTTAACATTCTTCATGATCACCGCGGTCTGAGTGTGCATTTCATGCTGGATCTGGATGGGACGATCTATCAGACCTTGGATTTAAAGGAACGCGCCTGGCATGCTGGCGTTGCCAACGATCGATCGATTGGGATTGAGATTGCCAACATTGGCGCTTATGCATCCGCCAACGCCAAACCGCTTAAGCAATGGTACACCACCGATAAACACGGTCAAACACACATCGCGATCCCCAAGCATTATGGTGATGGTGGTCTGCGTACGACAGACTTTGTCGGCAGACCCGCACGCAACCAACCCATCTCAGGCAAGATCAACGGCAGAGACCTTGTGCAATACGATCTGACACCGCAGCAATACGATTCACTGATCAAACTCACCGCTGCCCTGTGTCGGATTTTCCCGCAGCTCAAATGCGATGTCCCCCGTGATACTACTGGCAAGATGATCATGGATCGCACACTCACCCAAGAGGAACTCGCTCAATACAAAGGCCTGCTTGGACATCATCACATCAAGGCAATCAAGTCCGACCCCGGCCCGGCATTTAACTGGGACATGCTGATTGAAAAAGCTAGTGAACGATCCAGAAAACGGCGTCTTATCCAGTGATTATCCGTATCGCATCACCCAGTGATCTATTCACGATAAACACTGCCATAGTCCGCCACGTGCTACGAAAGTCCGATGTTGTTACAATGCTTTTCTGTTTGATGTTTATGAAAACGACTTAACAAGGAATCAGAACATGTGCGAATCGTGTGACATCAAGTTCGGCACCCGTGGCGACAAAGCGCAACTCGAAGAAGGCAACCTCTTCGCCCCCAAGTTTGACGATAACGGCCTGATCACGGCCATCGCACAGGACCATCAAACTGGCAAGATTCTTATGGTCGCGTTCATGAATGAAGTCGCATTGAAAAAGACCATCGAATGCGGCGAAGCCGTCTACTTCTCACGCAGTCGTCAAAAACTCTGGCACAAAGGTGAGGAGTCCGGCAATGTGCAGAAGATCAAGGCCATCTACACTGACTGTGATCAGGACGCACTGGTCATGGAAGTCGAACAGATCGGCAATGCTGCCTGTCACGTCGGATACAACAGTTGCTTCTATCGCAAGATCGATGGCGCCGTCGATGGTACCGTTGCACTGACCACCACCGAAACCGAAAAGGTCTTTGACCCCAAGGAAGTCTACGGCAAGAAATAAATGCCGACCCGGTAGTTTCATTGTGACTACGGGATCAAAACTAACATCATCAAGTAGAGTCGCTCAGTTGGGCGACTCTATTTTTATGTTGAAATTCTTGACACGGAGACTGCTGCCCGATCAGCTACTTGCCTGACCATGCGCCATGTCGCTTCGTTGAACCGCTCTTCATTCTCCGCCATCAACATCTCATGGGCTGAGTAATAGAACATCAACTGATCCATCGGCAGCGTAAAGGCACACTCCAGGTTCAGAAGATAATTCCCCAAATCTTCATCACGATGTCGCTGGGCTTCAATCAGATACATCGTCTGTTTACCAGCAGCCTTGAGGACCGGCTCAAAAGCAGCATGCGTCGTGAAGATGGTGTTCTTCATGCGATGCATCAGGTGATCATTGCTGCGCAAATGGCCATCAGCCCCGAGATAGTCAATGTGCTGTAATTCAGCGAACACCGGCGCGAGATTCAGATTGCCAGCCTCTGCAAAAATGCTCGTCACCAACCCGGGCTTGAGCGACTTGGCGTACGCCGTCATCTGATCCAGAAACTGCATCACCGGCTTGATGGCTGGTCGCGGTTCGTCCCAGATCAAACCGTCAAAGTCGAAGAGGTCAAACATTTCATCCAAAGTTTGACGATAGTGTTCACCCACTGCTGGATGCGCCGGATCAGAAAAACCGTGATGTCTGGGATAGTCCGGCAACAAGGTCTGCGGATGTGCCACAGTCCATTCGTTAAAACCATCACACCATCCGGCAAGCAAGCCACACCAGCGATTGGGCACCGCATGCACTTGCAGTCCATGCAACTTGGCCCGTTGGATGACACGTTCAAGACGCGGGCGATGCCACTGAGCCATATGCGACTCCTGCACACATAGCGATACGGCATGAGCGCCGAGTTCAGCAATATGTGCCAAATCGTGATCCAGGTGCTTGAGCAGCATGCTGTGATTGTGCGGTGCGTAGTAGTAACAGTTAATCAACATCATTCACTTCACATTTCAAAACAAAAAAAATAATGGCTGGAACATGCAAGCAAATAATCTCCATACCATGTGACCAACACTTTTGCGTCACTCCCGCGCAGGCGGGAGTCCAGTGGTATTTGCAGGAATTAACAGAATGCCACTGGATTCCCGCCTGCGCGGGAAAGACCAAACCTGGAGATTCATTTCATACAACGACTCATTTAACCGGTATCAAACGCAACACCGCACAACCATGCGGTGGGACATCCGTGGCATAACTCCCACTACAGGTGTCCACATCCTTGCCTTTCCAGACATCACGGATGGTGCATTGTCGTGAAACATGTAATCCCACCGACTCCCATGCGACGTTGATCATCCGACGGTGTTCATCATCCCGATTGCACAAGGCCACCGCGATCGAACCATCCGCTAACGGTTTGGTCCAGACTTCACCTTTGGCTTCGTCTTGACCGACGCGATAGCCTTGCCTGCCCAACGGATCCTGATTGATGGCAAGCAACTCACGGTGACAGAGCAGGTCACGCGTATCGTCATCCATGGACCGAACATCACAACCAATCATCATCGGCGCTGCGAGCATGCACCACATGGCAAAGTGCGTTTTGTACTCCTGCCAATTGCAGCCACCACGCGCGACATGTCCCTGGTTGTTCATCCCGACCACCAGCATGTCCGGATCGTTCCAACGCTCGGGACCTGCGAAGCGTTCAAGGCCGTCCTGCAATTCAAAGATGATCCGGCTGACACTTTCCCAACAGTCGTAAATATCGGGGCCCATGCGCCACATCTGGGCTCCGGGTTGTGGTGCCCAATCCATCAGGTCGTGTTTGCCCCAGTTACACAGGCTGTAAAGGATCGGCCGACCGGTTGCACGCAGCGCCTGGCCCATCCGCATGTACAGCGTCCGGGCGGGAATGTCCACGGGTTTGAAACAGCAGTCATGCTTGAGAAAATCGACACCCCAGTCTGCAAAGCTTTGAGCATCGATCTCTTCGTAACCAAAGCTGCCGGGTCGTTGCGCACAGGTGTGTGTGCCGGTGCAGGTGTAGATGCCGAACTTCATTCCAAGGTCATGAATCTGCTCGGCGAGTTTGGCGATCCCATCAGGAAACGCCTTGGGACATGGGACCAAACGACCTTGCGCATCGCGTTTGCGATCCTGCCAGCAGTCATCAATCACCACGTACTGATAGCCCGCATCACGCAAACCGCGATCGACCATGGCCTTTGCGGTTTGGAGGACAATGTCCTGGTTGATCTGTTTGCCGAAGGTATTCCAACTGTTCCACCCCATCGGCGGGGTCGGTGCTAACAACGTATTCATCCAATCAATCCTTACTGACTTGTTTGAACCTTGACCAAGCGAACTTCAAGCGATGGCAGGACCCCATCAAAAAGCGTGCCTTCTTCGCCGGTGATATTCTCGGCATCGACTCTTATGCCGTTGCGTTTGAGGACAATGTCCTGTTCGTCCACAGAGGTATTGACCAGTGACATGATGTACTGGCCATTGTCAATGGCAGCAACACGAATCAAAACGCCCATGGGCAATGCACCGGTCGCACGGTTGATGGCGACAATCTCCGGCAAGACCCCTGCGCTGCCAAACTGACTGCGCAGGGTCCAGGTCATCATCTCTGTTTCCCGCAAACCAAAGCGCTTGGCAGGATCAATCGTCACAGGCAGCGTTCCCGTGCGTGCGTTGCCTCGCGGGTCAAACTGGAAATGATCATGGCCGATGTAAATCACATTGCCAGTAAATGAAGCCAAGGCATTGAGACTTTCATCGCTGATGTATTTCGCATTGGGTACCACGAGCATCTGGCAGGTTGCGGTGTGATCAAGAATTATTTTTGGCGTCAGGTAACCGACATTGGCCCCGGTGAGCGTCATGGCTTCGTGGATGGTGATCAGATCGTCGCCATAGTCGGCATCCTGTATCGCGGACTCTTCGGTGTAAAAAATGCGTACGTTTTTAGGGGTCGATGCGAGTTTGACAATCTCCGGCGCATAGGCGTTGAGTTCATGCAGGGTCTTGCCGTAGGCGTTGAGTGCGATGGGCTGAGCCATGGGACTTGCAAGCAGCGCGGGCATGGGTTTGCCATCGGCTTTACGTGCCCAATACCAGGTGTTGATGGCACTATTACCATGCAGGAAACTCATCCACATGGCTGCACGAATAAAATCGTCGGACATCGCGTTACTAATCCAGCCAACGGTCCCCATCCCGTGCCATTCCGAATCGTAAACGGGTTTGTCGGGTGCAATGGATTTGATCATGTCGAGCATGTTGGTTTGTGACCGCCAATCCAGCGCATAGGGATGGGCACGCCTGGCAGCTTTAACCGGATCATGAAAGACGGCATTGGCTGGCGACGGATGAGCATCCAGACCGGGAAAGTCCTGTAAATTGACCAGTTGCTCAATATCCAACCCGTGATCGCGCGAAGCGTCTTCCATGTGGCCGCCGAGCATTTTGATGGTGCATTGGGCGGTCGAATCATGCTGGCGAATATTGGACTTGAGGAACGTGAACCACTCGGTGACACGATCCATGTTGAAGCGACACCAGTCATACCACTGAGCGTTGCCACGCAATTGACCATCAATGGGAATATCAATCGTGACGGTATCAAAACTCGCAAAAGCTGACTGCCAACTGGCATTGAGCGCGGCAATGTCAGCATAGTGCATGCTGAGCCATATTCGGAATTTGGCATGTGTATGCTCTGATGCCTCTGAAGACAACCAGCCTCCTTGCACTGAGGCCCAATGCGGTTCGTTGGCAAGCAGGTACAGATGGATTGGATTGGTTGGAAGACTTTCTGGCACTGCCTTACCCAGCAAGACATCCGTCCAATCCCGGATCAGCGGACTGTCAATGTCGTACTTGGTGAACAGTCGGGCGCCGATCTGGATTTGTGGATACTGCTGCTTCATCCAATCTGCGGGGACATGCCCGAGAAACAAGCCACTGGGAAACTGCGTGTCCTCTGGTGGGAACGATTTCATGTCCAGTACTGTGCCACTTGCACGTGTTCCGGTCATGTCAGGCGCCAGATACTTGAGCGTGGTATAGGCTCCCTTGAATGAACCAAAAGCCTGATGATTCGCATCGGTGTAGGGCATCCAGATCAAGGTGCCTGGGAAAACGGGTCGATTGTCCTGGACAAAGTGACCATCGCCAATGGTGATTTGCCTGCCATCCCATCGCGGGACTGTGCGACGATTGACGGTTCCAGCAGCCAATACTCCAAGCGATTGACGGCATTGAACCAGTAATTGCCAACAGTCCGCCAACTCCTGATCGGGCAATGCCGCGGCCATGGCTTGTGGAGTGTCGGGAATCTGCTTGTGATACCGTTGATAAATGTCCGCCAACTCATCAGGATGCGCCCGGTCATACGCAATGTAGTCTGCGAACAAACTGACGGTCTGCAATGTCACCTGTTCATAGGACGTGTCCACACCGGTATTGGCCAGTTGGGTTCGCCATTGTTGCAATGCAGTGACTTCCTGCGAGAGTTGTTCGAGCGTTTGAGCATGCGTGCAAGCTGCAAAAAGCAGACACAGGGACAACGCCATATGGACTGACAATTTCATTTAAATCTCCGTCGATGATGAACCAGATCGGATCGTGTTGATGATTTGATCAATTGCGAGACCACGGGGTGGAAACGGTCTTGGAATAAAACTCACCCAAAGCGTCATAGGGCGCATCGGGATCGGCTTTCATGCTTTTGACATGCCCATCACAGTAGAGAATATTCACGTTGCTGTTATGCCTTGCAGCCGGAATGCCCGTCAGTGATGAGACAGTGGATGTGCTCTTATGCGAAACCCGATTGGATCCTGCGTAATACCCGGCTGCACCTTCAAAAGACTGTGTCGGGCCGGTGGCTTTGGCATCCATCATCATGTACTTGCGGGAGGGTTGGATCACTTCCTGAACCGTGACACTGGGGCCGTATTCGGGATTGATTGAACTTTGCCACTGCGGTGAGGTGTACAACGCATTGGAGCCCAGCGTCACGTAGTTGTAACCAAAGTCCACATGACGCGCGATGAAGTCCGACCAGACGGTTTGTGAAGCCGCGTCGGTGATGGCATCGATGTAGGCATGATCCTGTTCACCACAAAGCATCAGTTGCCACTGCTTGACTGTGAAGCGTCGCGAGCCGTCACCGATCTTGCGTTTGTCGGCCACGTAATCCAGCAACACCGTCGGCCAGAAGTCGCCTTGACCGGCCTGCCAGTTACCACGGTGATGAATATAGCGACCGTTAAAATCGTTGAGATACATTTCGTGAAGCATCCCCACCTGACGCAAGTTTGTCTGACACTGCACCGCACGCGCGGACTTGCGGGCGGCTCCCAATGCCGGCAGCAGAATGGCGATCAGCAGCGAGATGATGGATATGACCACCAGTAGTTCGATAAGCGTAAACGCGTGGGCAATACGTGTCTGATCCGAATTCATGCTACGCCCTTTTGTGTTAAGATTACAATTATTTGTAATGCTAACACTCAACACAACCCAGTCAATATTTCCGTGTAATTTCGCCTTAAAATTGATAAAACTGATAGAATGACATGAATTCAAACTTGATTTTTCACACTATTGTGTAAAAATAAATCAACTTTGTGTTACTCTTACACACGAATGCGAGTACCCATGACCACCATCTCACAGGTCGCCCAACACGCCAAGACCTCCATCGGCACGGTATCGCGCGTGCTCAACAACAAGAAAAACGTCTCACCCGAAGCCAGGCAGCGCGTCCTCAAAGCCATCGCCGAACTCAACTACACCCCCACCGTTGCGTCCAATCGTTACCAGTTCGTGGTCGTCACCTATCAACTCCGCCCCAAACAGGAAGGCAATGACACCTACTTCGTCACCCTGCTCACGCAACTGCTCTATCAACTCAACACCCACTTCCGACATGTGCAGATTCTCTCACTTGAGCAACTCGATCAACTCGACCCCAGGCATGTGAGTACCGTCATTCACATCAGTCAATCGCAGGAAGCAGACGAACAAATCCAGCAGCAACTCGGGCAGATTCCGCTGATCCATATCAACGGTCACCGCACGCCGGACCATGGCTACAACATCACGTCCAACCATTATCAGTCGGCCTTCCTTGCCATGCGATACCTGCACCAGATGGGACATGAGCATGTGCACTACATCAACTTTGATGTCGCTGCACCACTCCAACAACAACGCATGCAGGGCTTGCGTGATGCAGCAGAGCAATTGGGGATGACCTGTCACATGGGACTGCTCAATGAAAAGAAGACGATCTTTGAATCCGTCCTTGATGCGGTGAATAACCCGTCGACCTGCGTCTTCATGGGCAACGGCTCGATGCTCATGAACACCTATTTCGCCCTGCTGAAACTGGGCATCCGAATCGGCGAAGACCTGTCATTTATCAGCATTGACGCAGGCCAACAAACTGCATCCTGTCACC
>PAIY01000175.1 GCA_002704825.1 Phycisphaeraceae bacterium | reverse complement strand
GCAGCGCCTCCAGGTAGTCGGGGTCGTCCTCCGGGCTCCAGGTCGGCGACGCCGGCGGCCTGGCGGGCGGCGGCACCTTGGGCGGCGGCGCCTCGCGCGCCTGCGACGACGACGCGCGCGCCTTGCCCGCGGCGCGCTCCGCCACGGACCGCTTCCTCGGCGCCCCGGCGGCCGCATTGGCGCGCGCAATGGCGGCGGCGGCGGCGGCGGACTGCTCCGCGCTGCGCAGCCGCTCGTGCTCGCGCTCGGTGGCCTTTTGGAACTGCTCTGGCGTCAGCGTGACGGTGATCGGCTCATCGTTCGTCGGTTTGCCATAGGGCTGCGAGGGCGGCGCTTGGTTTGCCGGCGGGTTCGGGGGAGCCCCGCGGGGGCTGACTTCCGAGGGCGGGGGCGGCGCGTGGCAGTCGTCGTCGGGCGGCTCGGCGGGCAAGACGAAAGGCGGCCCCGGATCCGGACGATCCCCGGGCTCGGGCGGCTTCCAGTCGTCCACTCGCCGTGCCAGATAGTAGTGGTCGCCGTGCAGCACCACGTGCCACCGGACGGGCCCGCCGTTTTGCGTGATTTCCGCGCGCTGATTCTTGTCCTGCTGCGTCGGCGTGCCGGGGATGGCGTTGGCGTTCCAGCGGCCCCGGCCGGCCTCGGTCGAGAGCATGGCGCGCATGTACTGCATCGAGGGGTACATGATGTGCCGCAGGTAGGCGTGCCGCGCGTCGTCGGGAACATCGGAGCGCATTCCGGGGAGGTGGTCGGTGGTGTAGAGAAAGATGACGACATTGAATAGTTCGGCAATCACCTCGACCTCGGTGTCGCTGGACCAGACGCCGTAGGTGCGAGTGTCCTGGCGGACTTGCAGGATGATCGCGGCGTTGTAGTTTCCGACGAGCGCACTGTACAGACGCTCCACCTCTGGCGTGGCGTCCGGGGCCGCAAAGTCGGGAAGCTGGCCGTTGCGCGAAAAGGAGCCGCCATTCCATGCATCGAGCTGCCGCCTCACACCCTCCAGGAGCACTCCCTCTTGGAGCAACCGAGTGTACATGGCAAACGCGTGGTGTCCAGACCGCACGCGGTCGCGCAGACGTTCGGCCACCTGCCGCCGGAGATCCGTGAAGTTGGTGTCGTATGTTCTGTGCAGCCCGTCGCCCACGCTCCTGAGCAAGTGGGCAACCACCCAGTACAGGCAGTTTCCGTCCCCGATCACGTTGTCCTCTTCAAAGTGGTCCACGCTGATGCCCTGCTTTCTTGCGCTTTGCTCAATGCGCGTTTGCGAGTCGGGTTGGGACCGGTCGTCGCGTGCGGCCGTGGGCATGCACGCTTGGCGCGGACGCAGCGAGTGGGTCACGATTCCATTGGCGAGGACGAGCTGAGACCGGGGACGGAGTTCGGCAATCGCCGCGTCGACGATGCTCATCTGCTTGCGGGAGCGGCTGCGCATTGGCGGCATTGCCGCCGTCTCTCCACTACGAGACAAAAGGGTGAGGGGTTATGCAACACCTTCCCCGGACACGCAACGCACAAACCACGTGCGCACGTTTTGATTCTTCCTCCCCAACCCGCCCTTTGCCCGCCCTCCCAGTTTTCTCAGATTGCGACAATAAGCAATCTTTCAGCGCTGCGACACGTGCACCCCCTGCACGACCGGGACGCCCAGCTTGACGCGAGGCGCGTACAGCAGGTTGTTGGCGTCGTCTCCGGCCGACACCGAGGTCTTGAAGTTGAAGAATGGCTCGTCGCGGCTGCGGTAGCCGCCCAGGAGGTGCTTGTTGACCTCGACGTTGTTGTCCTGGTACGGCGCCGCCGACCGGTTTGCGGCGTCCTCGCGGAAGGCGCCGTGGAAGCCGCGGAGCTTGCGGATGCGCACCAGCGCCTTGTTGCGCACGGCGAGGATGCTTGGGATGGCCTCGATGAGGCCAAAGATGGTCATGATGATGATCACGCCAAAGACGAGGATGCCGCCGGTGAGAAAGGTCCACCACCTGGCTTCGCACGCAAACTTGGAAAAGTCGTAGCCGCCGTCGGGGAAGGAGGCGCAGTCTTCGTTGGCCTCGTCCTGGTTGAAGACGGAGCGAAGGTTGGCGTAGATCAGCAGGGGGAGCGCAAAAATGGCAATGAGCGCCAGCCAGCCGAAGAACAGCGTGGCGGAGAAGCACCCGACGCCGTTGATCAGATGGCGTTGCAACGCCACGCCGGTGACGAGTCCCGCAGCAACCGTGATGGCAAGGGTGGCGATGGTCTGGTCGTACACCTTCTCGGAGAGCGCCACCGCATCAAACGCCAAGCGCTGATTTCCGGTGACCTCGTCCGTGTGCATCTGCTTGCCCACGACGCCTTCCGCCCACGCCATGCCGAAACGAGCTCCGCTCACGGCTTGACCCGCGATGAGCACGATGACGCCAGCCACCAGAGGGAAGATGAAGACCTGGTAGAGCCGACGGAACTGCGCCTTGTTGGTGACAAACTTGGCCGTGTCCTGGATGCCCTGGTTGATGGCCTGGCCCTTTTGGCCTCCGCCCAAGCGGTTGCACGGGTTGCACAGCGGCGCGGTCACGATGCCCTCCACAAAGAGCACAAAGGCCTGGATGAGGATGATCATGTACTCGTACCACGTGGCATCCCAGTCGGCCTTCCAGCCGCCCGTCGTGCCCAAGTAGCCCCACTCGTTGACGTGGTCCGGCTCGCCCGCCTCGCAGATGGGGCGCGGCAGCTTGGTGTAGATGAAGCCCCAAGGCCAGATCACAAAGAGGCCGTAGAAGAGCCAGCCGGCGGCAACCGCGGCAAAGCCAATGGCAAACCGCGAGCGGCGCGAGTTCTTCGACGTGGCGGCCATCACGAGCGAGTCGCGCACCATGCTCAGGCGGTCGGGCGAGAGCTTGTTCGTCTCGGCCAAAACGTCGGGCAGCGTGGCTTCCGCAAGGAAGAAGACGACCGCATCGGCGCACAGGAAGCAGGTGGCCAGCAGCATCGGAACGTACGCCCACACGCTCAGGCCAAAGCGCAGCCCCAGCCACATGCGCGCCTTGGTGTTGTAGTTGACGAGCTCGGTGCGGTTGAAGTCGATGGGCCACGGGTAAAAGTGCATGTTCGGCCCCGCCTTTTCGCCCACGAGCGGGATGCCAAAGGTGCCCGAGCCAATCGACGGATTGGTGCCCACGCTGGCAAACTGAAACTGGGCGACGCAGTGCGCGTACAGCATCAGCGTTTGCTTCGCGGTGATCGCGGTCACGTCGACCTGGTCGCCCTCCTCCGCGAGCAGGCTCTCGTCGTAGTCCACGTCGTCGAGCTTCTGGTTGCACTGCGCGTTGATGTTTGCGAGCGGAAAGTTGGGGTTCTTGTCGCCATTGTCCTCCTGCTTGCCCTTGAGCATCATCGCGTAAAAGTACATGACCTCGTTGTCGGCCACGACGTCGGCAAACTGGTGGTTGTAGATGGCGTCGCAGTCGGTGGGCACCGCGGTCTCCGCTGCCATTTTCAGCGCCAGGTACGCGCTGCTTGTGTTGACGCCGAGCCCCCTGACGTGCCGATCGACCGTGACAACCGGCGCGGCCGGCGTCAGGCCCTCGGGGTTGGTGTCGTCGCCGCCGACGCCGCCGGGCGCGTGCGGCGGCGGCGGCGGGGGCGGCGGGGGCGGCGGCTGGATGTTGATCGTCGCGGAGACGACCGAGCGCACCACGTCGTGCATCAGGTGGTAGTCCTTCCCGCCCGTGGTGTACGCATAGTAGAGCGGGTGCACGCTGACCGCGAGCGAGTTGGCCAAGGCCTTCTTGTGGCCGTCGTCCTCGTCACTAAAGGTGCAGTCGATGTTGACGTCGTCGTAGCCGGCCGACTTGAGCTGGTCGTCGGTGATCACCTCGACGCAGCTGCCCAGCGCCGCAAAGTCGGTGACGCGCGTGGCGGTGAAAAAGTCGTCGGCGCGGTACTTGGCGAGCGCCTGCGCGCGGCGAGTGCGGTTCCGGGGAGGAGGCGTGCGCGAGGCGGGGGTTGCAAAACCCGCCGCGGCGCACCATCACTTGAAAGTAGATTGCAAAGCCGCACAGCACGGCCGAGCCCGCGGAGAACAAAATGACCATGAAGCGGTACATGGCGACGATGCAGCCGCGCGGCTCGCTCGCGTTGCGCCACCGCCTCTGTGCCACCTTGGACGCGCCCCGCGGTTGCTTATGAGACGACGGCGCCCGCCGCCGCGCGCGCTGGGCTCGATCCTCCCGAGGGCAGCCGGGCCCGCCGTCGGCGCATCGTCGGCAGCCATAACCCCTCGTCCGCTCCGCCCTTGGGTAGTGCGGTGGCGCCACCGTCATGGGCGCTGCCGGGAGCAAGGCCGGTGCCGCCGCCGGAGCCGCGAGGCGGAACGCCACCCGAGGGTTGACCGCCATCGGAGCAAAGGGCAAGGTCGTGAGTGGCAAGTTCCTCTCGGGCCTCGACGCGCTGTCAAAGACGCGCGGCTACACGGCCGTCGCAAATCAATTGGCCAAGCTCGGCGACGGGGCGCTGGATAGGCTGAAGACGTGGTCCACGTACACGGAGCCCAACTACGTGTTCATTGTCTACAACATCCTCATGGTCGCGGCGTGCTTCATCATCTTGGTCATCGGCAACATTGTCGTGGCCGAGGCCAAGGACGACCTCACGCGCAACGTGGCCTACAAGCTCATGCCCGACCGCAACAACGGCCAAGAGGTCAAGACGTGCGGGTTTCCCACGACGGACATGATCAACCTGCTGCAGGCCACCGGCAACTTTGAGCACGAGTGGCTCGCGCCGCAGCTGCTGGAGCCCGACTACAAGCGCTGGAACATTCTCGTGCAGGGCAGCCTCTGCTCGGCCGAGCCGTTTTGGATCTCGAATGGCCGCGACGGCTCGCCCCAGCAGAGCTGGATCGATCCAGCTCAAGCGGGCGAGGGGGTGGAGGACCAAGCGCGCACCATCTACGCGATCGCGACGCTCACCGACCTGGGCGTGCTCGAGCCGCCCAATCCGGTCACGCACGACACAAACGTGGTGCTCAACAACGACATCATAAAGGAGTTTTGCCGCGAGGGCGGCACCAAGAGCGAAGGGTACCCGGACGCGCCCACCTACTCGGACCGGCAGCGCTTGGCCTACGGCGACCCGCTGAAGCGCGTCGCGCGCGCCTACCTGGCGGCCGCGCCCGCGTTTCGCAAGTACGTCAAGTCCAAGTCGGGAGGAGCGAGCAGCGCCGGCAGCTGCCTCGGCGACTACGATCCGTTTAGCAGTCTGTGCTCCAACTCGGACCGCATCCAGCGCATCCTCGATCGCGCGGGGTCGGTTGGCAACTCGGCGCGCTTGGGCGGCGTGCCCATGTCTGGCGCGTTTAGCAGCGACCAGATGCCCGACTTTAAGGAGATGCTGGCCGCGCTCCTGGCGCTGAGCTCGATTAGCTACTGGGACCGCACCGAAAACGACGGGGCGTGCTTTGAGAACAAGGACGAGCTCGACAACCTCGCGTTTTGCGCGGCGCTCTACGACGACGACACCTTTCCCGACGGCGGGTGGACGGAAGACGCAACCTTCACCAGCGACATCCACTACTACCAGCGGTCCGACAATGAGATCACCGAGACGTGCGCCACGTCGTCCGCGGTGGAGGACCGCGACGCACCGCCGTCGCCGCCCGCGTTCAACAGCTACCGCAGCAGCGTGTACGGAACGACCGGAATTGGATTGCTGGGGGGCGACAATGCCGTCAATGTGCGCAACCTCGCCAAGTCCAACTGCGCGTCCATCATGGAGTACGGCCTCTTCGATCAGGGCCGCCTCTTTGGCGTGCCCGATGTGCTCTCGCAGTTCCAAGCCAACATCCGGCCGGACGCCTACTTGCACTGGATTGGCAACATCTTCGCCGACAGCTACTACAACTCGCCGCGCGAGGCGCCCAAGTTCAACGATCCGCTGCTGCGGCTCGAGCTGTACATGGCCTACCGGCTCGCGGCGCTCACGTGGTGGGGCACCATCATCGCGTGCGTCGTCGGGTTTTTGATGGCGCGCGCGGCCATTCCTCTCGCCTTTCAAATCTTGTTCGCGCTGCAGGTCGTGCGCTCCAAGAGCGGCGAAACGGTGCAACTCGTCAAGCCTCCGGAGCTGTCCCCGCAAAAGGACATTTCGGCGCTGCTCGCCGCCATCCTGGCCGTCGTCTCGGGCTTTTGGACGCTCTGGGTCGACCCCTCGGCGCAGGGCCACTACCCGGTGACGCCCGTTTGCACCGACTACATTTACCACGACGCGCCGCACTCGCCCGGCGGGGCGTACGTGACCTCGTGGGGCAAGCGCCGCTTCTCGAGGTACAGCGAAAACCAGCTCGGGCTCGTCCTGTGGGTGATTGCCATCGTGCCCTTGGTCTATGGCACGATTGCAGGCCTGATCGCTCCGGCGAGGCTGCTCGCCAAGAAGAATCTTGCGAGCGTCTTCACGCTGGACACGGGCGCCTTTTGGGGCGTCATGCTCGGCTCCGCCATCACCGTCTTCGGCCAAGTCATGCTCGCCGTCTCTTCGGGGCACCGCTGGGTCGACGCGGCCAAGGTGCGCTACGACACCATGGAAGCCAACGACACGCTCGGCCGTGATTGCCAGGCCTGCGTGCTGATGGCCTTTTGGGCGTCGGCGGCGGCCGGAAGCGCGCGCAGCCGGTGGATTGCGGGCAAGCTGTCGTCCATCTGGCAGCTGGTCTGGGCCGGAGGAACCATCTTTCTCATCTGGGTCACGCAGATCACCTACGTGGCGCTGCTGCCGACCGAGTCGGCAGGGGCGTGGGCCGTGCCCACGGAGGATACGACGCGCCTCATCTGGCAAGTTGACCAACTGGTGGGCGCCATTCTGCTGACGGCCATCGTGGCCGCGCAGTACCTGTCCATGCGCAAGCTCAGCATGGACAGCGGCGCGGAAAAAACCAAGTCGCAGGCCACAACGAACCTCCAGACGCTCCTGGGGAAGGCAGTGGTGCAAGCAAAGCAGCAAAAGGCACAGCAGTCCGATTTCGTTCTCGGGGCAGAAGCTGCAGAGTCCGAGTTTGCTCCCGTGCGCGAATTCAAGTTTGACTTGGGAGCCGCGCGAATCGCGGGCGCCGACGCCACGGGCCGCACGGGCGCGGGCGTGGGCACGACGCTGGCGCGGTTGCCGCTGCCGCGCGAGCAGCGCGTGGCGCCGCAGGGGTCGCGGCAGCAGGGGCGGTACATGCCGATGCTCAAGCTCGGCCACTGAGGGCGGACGCGCGGGGGTGTGTGTTGTTTGGGTGTGCGTATTCTTTACCACCACACACGCACGCACTCCTCTAGTCCTCCAGCTCGTCGTCCGAGCTCTGGGCGTCGCGCAGCGGCGGGCCCTTGAGCAGCTTGCGCTGCTCGGCGCGCGCGTCCTTTTCGAAGCGCGCGCGCGCAATGTCCTCGATGGTCTTCAGCGGGCCGAGGCAGATGTGCCCCGCCTTGTACTCGTTGCAGACGCTGCACTTGGCCCAGGTCACGCCCTTGGGCGGCTTGCCGCCGTTGCGCTTCTTCCTCTCGCTTCCGTCGCGCAGGCGCATCCACCGGCAGCGCACCGACTTGGGCGTGCGCATGACCACGTCCACCTCGCCCATGCCGTGCGCGGAGGCCGCCTCGGCGATGCGGCGCGCCGCCTCCTTCCAGTTCGGACGCTGGCGGTTGGGGTTGTCGCTGAGCGGCACGCACTGCACCAGCACCGCGTCCTCGTCCGGGTGCCACTGCGCCATGCGCGCGTGCCGGCCGCCGCGCTTGTCGCCCTTGCGGTTTGCCGGCTGGTCCACCGGCGCGCGTGCGACGGGCATGTTGGCGTAGAGCTCCTCGCGCTTGTCGCGAATCTTGCGACGGATCATCTTCTTGATCTCGCCCTCGCGCGCCCAAAACGACAGACGCTGCCCGTTGGGCTTGGTGCGCGGCGCATTCTCGCGGATGCGCTGCTCCTCCTCCTCGGTGAGGACGATGTTGATCTCCGGGGGCGCCAGAATGTCCCGGGGCGGGCGCTTGGGCTTTGCGCCCTCCTCGTACTCCACGCCCTGGGCGTCGTCGTCGCTGCTGTCGTCGTCGTCGCTCGAGACCAAGGCCAGGGCCGCCGCGCGGGCCATGGGTTGTGTGTGTGTTGCTCCAATACTCGAGCGCACGCCTCCCGCAAGCGAGCGCGCGCGCGGCGCGAGCCGAGCACTCTATATTATATGGTGCTCGCTTTTTTGCGGGCGGCTTCGGATCGGACGGGGGCGGCCACAGCCTCGGGGCGCGCCCCGGGGCGCCGGGACGTCCCCGCACGCGAGCCTCGTACGCGCGCGCGAGGCTTGCGGCTTGCAGAGGCAACAACACAAAACACACAACACACACACACACACACAATGTCCCCCGCGGCCGCCGCGGCCGCCGCCGAGCAGGCCCTGTCGACGCTGTGGCGCAACCAGCTCCGGATGCAGCGCCAGGCCCAGGAGCACCTTCCGGCCCCGGTCGAGGACCACGGCGGCGGGCTCTCCGCGCTCGAGCTCCTCGGCCCGGGCGCGGTGTCCGAGCCCGACCAGCCCGAGGTGCGCCCGGAGACCGCGCCCTCTGGCCGCGGCCGCGGCCGCGGCAAGGCCAAGGCCGCCGCGCCGCCGGCGGCCGCCCCGGCGGCGGCGCGGCAGCCCAAGAAGCCGCGGGGCCGGCCCGCGGCCGCGGCTGCGGCCGCGCCGCTGCAG
>PAIY01000174.1 GCA_002704825.1 Phycisphaeraceae bacterium | reverse complement strand
TGATTCCTTCAAAAAAAGAGGGATGGATATTTATCCTCCCTCAGAAGCTTTAATTCCTGAAAATAATTATGAAACTTCATTAAAGCCAATTTCTACTGACTTTTGGAAGTTTATTTCATTTTCATTTTACCCTAATCACTCCAAGGACCATCCTTGCCTATATGATGCACCAATATACTCATTGGCCTTTTCATTGTTAGTGATACGCATGTTTTCAAAGTCCCAATGCAACTTACCAGGAGTTCTTAATGCCAGGTTACCCAATAAAACCATCTCAGTCAGCGGCCCTCCATAAGACCAATTGGCACCGGCTGGTTTTCCTCCTTTACATGCTTCAATCCATTCCTGATAATGACCAATGGATCTAGGTAGAGAAGGCTTGGGTGGTTCATAGGATTTCATTTTGTCCAGGGGGATAAGTAATGGCTTGTTTCCCAACGCATTGGTCACAATTTTCCCTTTATCTCCGACAAACAGAATACCGCCATATCCAAAATCCATTTCGAGTCGAGCTGGTAATTCTTCAGGTCTTTCTGGTTTGAGACCACCATCATACCATGTTAGTTTAACCCCTGGTCGACCACCTCTTTCAGGAAACTCATAATGTACTTTTGACCCTGAAGGGAAAGTCTCTTGATTGATCGGGGTAGAACTGGCTTCCACAGAAGTAGGCTGACCTAACTTCAATGCTTTTACGATAGGGTCAAATCCATGGCATCCCATGTCTCCTAAAGCACCACACCCAAAATCTAACCATCCTCTCCAACTAAATGGAACATAAGCAGAATGATAGGGTCTGAAGGGAGCAGGTCCTAACCACAAATCCCAATCAAGTGTATCAGGAACTGGTTCTTTTTCTATAGGTCTATCAATACCCTGTGGCCAGATTGGGCGATCTGACCAAATATGGACCTCTGTAACCTGACCTATGACACCGCTTGTAATCATTTCTTCCAGTAGACGATGATCTTCAGATGCATTTTGCTGCACGCTTAATTGAGTCGCTATTCCCATTTCCTCCGCAGTCCTTGTGAGGACCCTGGTTTCTCCAATTGTTCGTGTCAGGGGTTTGGCACAATATACATGTTTACCAAGCTGCATGGCTGCCATAGCTGCAACTGCGTGTGTATGATCGGGGGTACCCACAATGACCGCGTCTATTCCTTTTTCTTTTTCCAGCATCACCCTGAAATCCTTATAGGTTTTTGCTTTTGGATATTTGGCATAAGTTTCCACTGCCCTTTTATCATCTACATCTGCGATAGCTACAATGTTTTCACTATCACAGTTTTTTATATATACACCAGCCATTCCACCCGCTCCAACAGAAGCAATATTCAGGGTATCACTTGGTGCTTTATAGCCAATTCCTCCAATCACGTGTCTTGGGACAATGCTAAAAGCTGCTGCAGATGACAGTCCCCCAACAATAAATTTTCTTCGTTTCATAATGCGTTCATTTAAATCATTTCTTGAATGAGTAAAGCTTCTGAGGGTTGTTATAAAAGATGTTCTCAAAGTATTCACTCAACTCCATTTCCTTTAAATCATCTTTAAATGTGGTTAACAGGAAATCGAGACCTGGATTGCCCCCATATGACCTCCAATAGGTATGCTTAGCCGCATCCATTCCCATTGTAATTTGATCTTTATAGTCTGGTAACAATCCTTGTAATAATTGATAGGTAGCATTGCTGTTTGGCGGCTTCCATCGAAATGCACTGTCATACTCCACACGAACACCTGTATCAAGTACTTTTTTATGATACTCTATATCGACACATCGATCCACATGAGAGAGTACTACATGACGAAGATCTGCTCCCAATTCCTTAAAAAGAAGTGCCTGCTCTAATGCCCATCTGCCAAAATTCGTATGGGTTAGAATGGGTACACCTGTTGCCAGATGTGCATTCACTACGGCTCTGAATATCAGTCTCTGATGATCGGAAAATGGTTCATCACCTGT
Organism: Phycisphaeraceae bacterium; assembly: GCA_002704825.1. Taxonomy (GTDB): domain Bacteria; phylum Planctomycetota; class Phycisphaerae; order Phycisphaerales; family Phycisphaeraceae; genus UBA7800. The sequence goes on along the minus strand of PAIY01000174.1, from coordinate 8,121 downwards.
AGCCAGTTTGATCATCCCTGCTCTATGATCCGTTCTTTCAATCACAGGACCTGAATAATCATATCTATCTATCCCCTCTTCAATGTCAGCGATAAATAGCCTGGTAAGTTGATCTTCATTGTAATGATATCGCCAGTGACCAGGGGGATAATATATTTCCAGGTGAATACCGGTTGGGGCAATGATCTGTATTTTACTTTTTTGGGATACTTCAGCCAGTTTTAAAACATTCCGCCCACAATTGGCAGGCATTGTATCCACCATGGTCCGTCCACCTTTATCATAGACTGATTTTAATTCCTTTGTAACTTTTTCCACATCATTCAAAAGAAATTCCGGATGCTCAGCAGTGGGAAAGCTTTCTTCAATAATGATGTGCTCATGGGAATAGGTCAAACCCATTTCTTCTGAAGGGATATCGCCAAGCACCGTTCTAAAAAAACTCATTTCTTTCTATTATTCTTCTTCCAACCATCTCTTGAGACTTCGGCTTCTTTATCGGGTGCCGATAAAACAGCACCCTGTAAATCCAATTGCTCTCTCAATACTTGAACAGGCACTTCATAAGCACCGCATTGTTTATCAAGAGAAAGGGTGGCTGCCAAACCTGCAGCTTGTCCCATGGACATGGTTTGAGCCATCGATCGACAAGAGGCGTGTGCATCATGGGTGGCAGAGAAACACCTTCCTACAACCCATGAATTGTAACTTCCTTTTGGAACAATACAACCATACGGGACTCCATACACTCCTGAGTTGGGAATATATTGCCAGATGGTCTCATCTTCTCCTCCATGGCGATGGTCTTCAATTGGGGCTCCACAAAGAAATATACTATCCTCGGGCACCAAGCCACTCATGCACATCTCCTTGGTCAATCGGTCTTCTCCGTATACTCTGCGTGTTTCCCTCACACCAATTTGGTGTGACATTCCTATAATGCTTGCTTCTTCATAGCCAGGTACTTCCTGTTGAAAAAATTTTTCATAAATAAATGTTTGTTTACGCCCTTCAATTTCAGCTTGAGTCAACTCGTCCATTTTCAAGGCCTGCAAGTCCGGAACCTTCACAGCCACCGTAGCTATACATCGCTTTTGAACCATCTCATGAGCAGACCCCTTCTTACGTGGCAAGGGGTGTGATCCGGTTTCAACGGCACTTTGCATTTTTTCCTGAAGCATTTTCTTTCCTCCAGCCTCTTTAAATCGTTGCAGATCCACATTATTCATTCGAAAAGTAGTGGTCATACTTTGGGCTGGTTCTTTCTCTCCTGCCAACTCAAAATCATATTCGGAATGGTAACAGAAATCGCCGTCACCTGAAGCATCAATGACTCGCTTGGCCAATACCTTTTGAAATCCACTTTTATTCCAAAAGACACATGAGGTATAGTCACCCTCTGATGCAGTCACTTCAACTAAATGCGTATGCAAAAGGAATCTTATTCCGGCATCTTGTATCATCTGATCCCAAACCCATTTTAATCTTTCCGGATTGTATGTCACCCCAGTCCCGGCTCCATAGGTATTTGGTCGTAAAAAAATATCATTGGTAAGATCTAACTGGTTCACTACCTGATCAGGAATTCCACCTACAACTTTTTTTGGGATCTCCCCAGGGGTAAAAAATCCATAAAAGGTATCTAACATTTGTGTAGAAGTACCGCCAGGAAACCCATATCGTTCTACAATCATTACTTCATATTTCTTGTTTTGCGAAGCCGCCAGGGCAGCTACACATCCGGCAGAGCCTGCACCAATCACCAATACATCTGTTTTTGCAAGTACAGGAAGTTTCCGAAAGTTGAGTATATCTACCATGATCTTTCTATTTAGTTTCCAACATGCTGATACAATTTTGCCAGCCGATGCGCATGTTCATCATAGGCTCCCTCAAACAATTCGATCGCCTTTTCTTTCCCTACAACAGAGGCACCACTCAAAACTTTGGGAGGTTGCCCTGCCTCTGTTAGCAGTTTAGCCACTTCTGCTTTGATGCAATTGACAAGCAAAACTCCGCCAAGTGTTGATCCAGGGGCAACAGGAGTATCCAGACCGGGCACTTTTACCATGGCATCTCCAATAGGAGCACCCGTATCAAGGATTAAATCTGAAAAATCTGTTAGCTTTTTCCCATCTGCCCGATTACTTGTAGAAGCTTCCGAATGCTTTTTTGTAACCAAGGCCACTACTTTAATCCCCTTTTCCTTAAATAATTCAGCCATTTCAATAGGAACAACATTGCAACCACTGGAAGAAATAACCATCGCACTATCCTGCTCATCCATTTTGAAATTACGCAGTATTCTACTTGCTAATCCTGAAACATTTTCTAAGAACATGGCCTGTCTCTGGCCATTAGATCCAACGACCATATTATGGAATGTAAGAGATAGTTCCACAATCGGATGAAACCCTGGAAAGGAGCCATAACGCGGCCACATTTCCTCCACCATTATTCTGCTGTGACCTGACCCGAAAAGATGAACCATTCGACCAGCTAAAATGCTCTTTGAAAACCATTGAGCTGCTGTTTGAATGGCTTCCTCCTGCGCAAGGACTACTTCCATAATATTTTGGGATTGACCTATATAATCTTTTATTAATGACATTTTTAAGTTGTTATTTTTCTATTCTCACTATGTATTAATGATCGACTCCTTGCAAATAGAGCTGCTCCTATTGCTCCGGGGTAATCCTGAAATTTTGCTAAACGGATAGGGGTGATACTCCCACCCGGACGCCATTCATAACGATCCATAAAGTTGGAAAGTGGTTCTAATAGTTGCTCACCTGCTTTGATGAGCCCCCCAGATAAAATAACCAGCTGCGGGCTAAATGCATTACAAAGTGAAGATATTCCCAATGCTAGTTTACGGACGGTTTCCAGCCAAATACCCGAAGCTATCTGATGACCATCCTGGTAAGACTGAAGTAAATCAAAATAAGTTTTAAACTGACCCTTTGACCTTTCATTTAGTGAATACTCACCCACGGCTTCTTCCAAACTGCCAGCCATTCCTGTTATATCCTGGGATTGGCTATTACCATCTACAACAATATGTCCCAGATGGCCAGCGCGCTGCAAAAATCCCTGATAAATTTCTCCATCCAACAATAGCCCGCCTCCAACACCAGTGCCCAACGTAAGCATAGCAATGTTCTTAATACCTTTTCCCACTCCCCATTGTGACTCCGCCCACAATGCTGCATGGCCATCATTAATAACATGTACTTCTCTCTTTAGAAATCTTGTCCAGTTAAATCCTTCGAGTCCATCAAACCGAACAGGCATATAGGAAATCATGCGGTTGTGTTCATCACAAAGTCCGGGGATCGACAACCCTATGTTATCAATGGGATCGCTTACCTCCTTTGCTAGCTCATTTATTATCAAACGGACACCCTCTTGCCAGTTTGCTTCTTTTGGATTGGTCTTTCTTACTGCCTGGCGTACTACACTCGCACCCTGAATTAATACTCCTTTTATGTAAGTACCTCCAATATCTATTCCTATATCAAAATCACTCATTACCAGGAATTTGTCCCTCACTTATGGTCCATCCACCATCTACTGTAAATACTTGCCCTGAAATGAATGACGCCTGATCTGAGAGCAATAGAGACGCCATACCATCCAGGTCTTCAGGTCTCCCGATTCTACCCCCATCCAGCGGTTGCTTGGTCTTAATAAATTCAAGAATGGCATTATCTTCAGCTGCTCTTTGAGCCATCGGTGTTTCTACCAATGCCGGAGCGATCACATTGATTCGAATATTCTCTTTTGCATAGTAAGCCGCTATGGATTTACTAAATCCAATAATTGCTGATTTTGCAGCAGCATAAGCATGTGTTGCAAAGTATTTTGGTGATGGGGAATACCCAAGCACTGATCCCATATTTAGAATGACACCTCCTTCTTTCTGTTCACGAAAAGCATGTATGGCAGCACGGTTAGACAGCATAATGGAAGTAAGATTAAGCTCCAGGGTCTTGTTCCATCCTTCCAGTGACATTTCGTGGAGTGGGCCATCACCATATTTCCTGCCACTCCCACCAGCTACATGATAAAGACCATGAATGACTCCCCATTTGTTTCTACATTGATCAATAACTTCTTCTGCAGCTCCTTCTTCTGTGGCATCACTACTGATGGCTATTCCACTCTTTCCAAGTTGCTTTTGAGCCTTCTCACAAGAATCAGGGTTTCTTCCTGTTACCGTTACCCTGGCACCCAATTCAATAAATTTCCTGGCAGCTGACAACCCAAGTCCAGTGGTACCGCCTACAATCACTATATTTTTTTCCTCTAGCATTAGACTACTTTTTGAGAAAACTCACCAGACTTTTTGTTTTTAAGAATCACTTTCTTTCTTCCATCAGGTAATAATTCTTCTTTAATAAGGTAATGATCCTTATCAAATTCACTGTGAGCTCCCTGGGCATCTACATCTTCACGTCCCCTCCATACCCTCAAATCAACTGGCTCCCATTTCTTGGATTTAGCTGATTTATAACAAGCATCCATGACTGCATTGACAACGTATCCATCATAAAAGTTTTCCATTGGTTGTTCACCTTTCTCCATAGCTTCGAACATATCGGTAAACATATGTGTGTATCCCAATTCATGCACTTCGTCACCCACTGGAAACAACCATCCTTTCTCACTTTCTGCTTTCTCAGCTACATATCCTCCCAACCCCACATTGGTAAACATTTCAAATCCCGTTCGTAAAAAATGGTCCGTTCTTATGGTTCCTTCTGTCCCTGACGCCTCATCCCGAAGGTCCATACCCCCTCGATATGTCCAACTAAGTTCAAATTGACTAATGGCTCCGTTCTGATATTTAACCAAGCCGATAGCGTTGTCTTCAGCATCAATCGGTTTTACCTGTGTGTCCATCCAGCACATCACCTCAACAGGCCTAATGTCTTTTCCTATGTAATTCCGTCCAATCTCAATGCAATGACATCCAAGGTCGATAATCACACCCCCACCGGACTGTTTAGGATCCCAGAACCAATCACTGTGCGGTCCCGGATGTGCTTCCCTTGATCGCGTCCACAATATTTTCCCCAGCGAACCACTTTGAACACTCTTCAAGGCCTTTAAGGTTTTCGGAGTGTAGACAAGATCTTCAAGGTATCCATGAAAAACTCCTGCCTTTTCCACAATTTCCAACATCCTAAATGCTTCATCTTCATTCCGGCCAAGTGGTTTTGTGCACAATATTGTCTTTCCTGCTGCTGCAGCAAGGGTAACAGCTTCTTCATGCAAGTGATTTGGCAATCCAATCACAATCACATCTGTTTCCGGATCTTGAATTGCATCAGCCATATTCGTATATGTATTGGGGATATCCCACTCGTTGGCGAATGTTTTGGCACGATCTTCTGACCTTGAATAAACCGCATGTACACGGTCTCTGCCTCTTTGACCATGGAGGCACATTGTGTAAAAGGTACCGATTAGTCCGGTCCCTAACATTGTGATCTTATGTGACTTCATAATGGATGTTTGATTGTTGTTTATTGTCTTCTATAAATGATTGTCGATAGATAATTTCTCAACCACATTACAAATCACGGAGATTATTCGTTGTATTTTATGTACTCAATTATCAACTTTTTGGTATATTTTAACATCTAGAAAATTTCAGAAAGCATGAAGCCTGTTTTAGAAAAGCTTACCACACTGGAACATCAGTATTCTTTTGTATTGCAAAAAGATTCCTATGAATACTATCCAACACCCTGGCATTATCATCCGGAATATGAACTGGTTCTTGTAACCCGGAGCGAAGGGACCAGAATAATAGGAGATAATATTGAGCCTTTTAAAGATGGAGACCTCGCCTTTATTGGCCCTAATCTTCCTCATGTTTATAAAAATTCACAACAATATTTTCAGGGTAATCCTTCATTAAGAGCAGAAGCTATTGTGATTCATTTCAGGCAGGATTTTTTAGGCAGGCATTTTTTTCAACTACCAGAAATGTCTCATGTTGTCAAACTACTTGAAAATTCACAACAGGGCTTAAAGATCCTTGGAAAAACCCGCCAATATATCGCTTTAGGAATGAAAAAAATGTTAACCATGTCAGCTGGTGAACGTCTCATTCACTTATTGCATCTAATTGAATACCTTTCCCGGTCACGGGAATACCGGCTCTTGGCTAATCCGGGTTATTTACAGAAACATCATAATACTGAAGCCTACAAAATGACAAAGATCTATGATTACATTTTGTCCAGATTCAGACAACCGATTAACCTAGAAGAGATTTCGGACATTGCCGGTCTTACACCCCCTTCATTTTGCAGGTTTTTTAAATCGAGAACCAGAAAGACATTTACACAATTCCTGAATGAAATTAGGGTTGGTTATGCTTGCAAATTAATGTCAGATGAAAGCCTGAACATCTCCAATATTTGCTTTGAAAGTGGATTTAACAATTTATCAAACTTTAACCGACAATTCAAAAGCATCGTTCATCAATCACCCCTTCAGTATCGCAAGACCATTGTGTCAGGTACATAGCTAAATATATTTTTCACCTCCCTGGGGTTAGTAACTGTACTTTTCTTTCCTAAATCTCGAAACCCAGATTGATGGGGTTGGTTACCATTAAGGCTCAAAGAGTAAAAGTGAGTAATCGACTGACTTTACGATTCACATAATTATTCCAATGCTTTATTATTAGTTTCGAGTAATAATTAACAATATAATTTCTATGCCCGTTTTAAAATCAGAAAGTGCTCCTACCATTGAAGTCAAGAAGGGTCTTAAAAGAAAACTCATCTATACAGGGGACTTAATGACAGCTGTATTAGATTTCAGTAATGGTCCCTGGGATGCCCCGGAACCTCCCCATTCGCATCCCCACGCTCAAACAACATACATCGTTTCAGGAGAAATCATATTTTACTGTGAAGGAGAACCTGATATCCACCTAGGCCCAGGAGATATGTTCTATGTCCCAGGAGGAAAAGAACACACGATTAAGTTGCTCACTCCCACTGCACGCCTGGTTGATAATTTTTCGCCAATAAGAGAAGATTTCTTATAGCTTTCAAGACCCATAAACTATATTTAGAACTTTCCACTGTCCCTTAACAACACTCAAACTTTCTTCTTCTTTAGAAACAAATTCTACGTTACTAAGCTGAAGTACTTTTAAAGCCAGAACATATTGTTGATATAGGCTCGAGCCTGCAGCCAGCCTAATCTTTCCTGGATATGTCTTAAGATATCTCAATTCCTCCCCAATCAATAGTCCACTTAAGTAGCTATGGTTTTCAACCCTTGATCTTTTTTTCAACAGGTGACTTGTTCGAACCTTAAACCATTCATGGAGCAGAGAACGCCCTTCCACCGATCTCAAAACGCCTTGCTCGAACAAGGAAGGATCCATTTCGTTCACTTTTTCAAGGGCTTCTGATAGTGTACTATGTTTGATTAGCATCTCGAAAATCTCTCCGGTCATATACGTCTTAAAGTCAATGATCAACCCGTCATTAAGGAGAATGTGTTTGCTGTGTGTCCCCGGAAGAATGAAACACATTTCTTCGCCCTGATAGTTTTTATCAATTAAACCAAGCATCTGAACTTCCTCCCCTCTCATCACATCCTCATTGGTCCTTACACCCGAAATCATATAGATTGGATTCTTCAGATATGTTCCTCCTTTAATTTCATTAATGATCAAGCCCTTTCCGTCTATGCCAAAAGGCACCTGGGCATAGGGTAGCTCACGGAGACCTATACTGGAAGAGACCATACCCGACATAATAATCGGACAGGTTTTAGTTATGGGATTCTTCAATGACTCGACCTGGCTTTTCAACAAAGACAAGAATAAATCCTCCCTGTCTCCACCTTCAACCCTCCATCGATCAAAAACAATCTTAACACCTTCAGAAAGCTTTATTGATTCCAATATCTCGAGTGCAGGTGTTTTTATAAGTTGAACTCTAAGATTAGAGGTCCCCCAATCGACGCTTATAAAATGAGTGAAATCCATAAATTCTTTAATCACGAAATTACCAGATTAAAACAATCCTCCTGAAGAATTTTTTAATGCTTGATCCCACAAGAATAAAAAAGGCCGAGCAAATA
>PAIY01000173.1 GCA_002704825.1 Phycisphaeraceae bacterium | reverse complement strand
TGACACTCCCGGCGGCGGCAATCGTGCTTGCAATATGGCTTGACAGCATGCCGCGCATCTCGCGATTGACATTTGCCATGTCCTGCGCCACGACGATGATGATTCCGTCATCAACGGGCAGCCTTGCCTGTACGTAATCGCGTTCATTGACTCGGATGATCGAGCGACTCTGGCCAACGTCAATCAATGCTCGTTTGGCGTCATTTTCTTGCGGAGAGGCCGACTCGGCGACGATCCGTCCTTTGTCGTTCAAGACGAGGATGATGTGCCCCGGTGAGATGTGGGCATTGAGTGTTTCGCAAAATCGACGTACATACTGTTGAATCACTTCGCGTGGCTTGTCAGCATCAAGCTCAAGTTCAAGTAACCGGGCCTGGTCCTGCAAGGCCGTGACGACACGATCAACAAGGGTCGCACGCTCCCGCTGATAATCGATGAACGTACTGATGGCGCTCACCGTGACGATCACGACGACCGCGGTGATCACGAGCCGCAGCCGCAACGAGTCGCGCAGCCTTATCCATCTTGATCGAAGAGTGTCACTCATAGACTATTCATCCATCGGTGCATGGGTTACCGAACGGCAGAGATAGCTTCATTCAGCCCGGGCTGAATAACCAATACCTCGTCAAGCCGAGTGATCCTGAATATTTCTGCAATCGCCGGTCGAATGCAACACAGGCACAGCTTGCCCTCATGGTTCGCTGCGGTCTCGTGAAGCGTCGTCAACATTCCCAATGCACTGGACGACATGTGAGAAACATCTGAGAAGTCCAGTACGATCTTCGGGCACGACTGACTGGTTGCCAGTTCATTGAGACGATCACTGATCGCATCAATGCACACAGGGTCCAAAATCTTTCCGCTCAGAGCAACGACATGCACGTCGTCCACTTGCTCGATCCGCATTTCATGCGATTGATCCTGCATAGCAGTACTCCTTGGTGAGAGTCTATGGGTCGTTCAGCACGGAACATTTCCTCGAGTCCATCGAACACACCGCTGATTCGTGATAGCGCCACTCGATCAGATTGCGTTTTGGTCGCGTTCCCCGGTACTGATGCGAACGGCTTGTTCGATCGACGAAACGTATATCTTGCCGTCACCGCGTAAACCCGTATGGGCCTTTTCCTCGATGGCGCTCACGATCTGGTCCACCAGTTCATCGGCACAGTACACCTCGATTCGCACGATGGGATTCAAGTCGCTCACCTCGTGCGCGGAACGGCCGTCGGGGCCGTGTCCTCGACCGAAGCCGGTGGCCTGCGTGATGCTTGCTCCGGAGAGTCCCTCCACATGGTGAAGGGCCAGCATCACTTGCGAGAGACGAATCGACTTCACAAATGCTTCAACTTTCTTCATGGCGGTCTCCAATTACTTACCGTTGCTTAGCGATGGGTGTTGCGAATTCGACACGGGCGGCGAACCACTTGTAAAGCGATGGCACGACCAACAGCGTCAGGACGGTCGAGGTCACCAAGCCACCGATGACGACGGTGGCGAGCGGCCGCTGCACCTCGCTGCCGGTGCCGGTCGCGAGCAGCAGGGGCACCAGGCCCAGCGCCGTGGTGACGGCGGTCATCAGCACGGGACGAACGCGGAGCGATGCGCCTTCGACCGACGCTTCATCCATGGTTTTACCTTCTTCGAGCAGCTGATTGAGGTAGGTGACCAGCACCATGCCGTTCTCAAGGGCGATGCCGAAAAGCGCGATAAAACCGACCGACGCGGGGACGGAGAGGTTCTCGCCGGCGATCCACAGGGCGACGACGCCACCCACAAGTGCAAGCGGGATATTCAACAGGATCAGCAGCGTGTTCCCCAATGAATTGAAACTGCTGTAAAGCAACAGGCAAATGACCAGCAGCGTGATGGGCACGACAAGGGCCAGCCGCTTGTTCGCTTCCTGCTGCAGGCGGAAAGCACCGCCCCAGGTCGTGAAGTAGCCAGCGGGAAGTCGCACGTTCTTGTCGATGGCGGCCTGGGCGTCCGCAACGAACGAACCGATGTCGCGGCCCACCACGTTGTTCTGGATGGTGATGAACCGCTGCGTGTCTTCGCGGGTGATCTGGCGCGGGCCGGTGATGCGCCTGATCTCGGCCAGGTCGGTGAGCGGCACGCGAAGGCCGGTCGGCGACTCAACCAGGATGTCACCGATCGCGCGGCGGGTTTCTCGGGCGTCGGGGGTATAGCGGACAAGGATGTCGAACCGTCGTATGCCCTCGAAGACCTGCCCCGCATCTTGTCCCCCGACCGCAGCACGGATGGTGTGCTGGACATCGGACAGATTCATGCCGTAACGGGCGATTGCCTCGAAGTTCGGCCGAATCAGCAACTGCGGCGTGCCCGTCACTTGGTCCACCTGAATGTCCGCCGCGCCGGGCACTTCGCGGAGTACTGCGGCGATGGCGTCGGCCTGCTCTTTGAGTTCGGCGAGGTCTTCGCCGAACAGCTTGACGGCGAGTTCCGCCTTAACGCCTTCGAGCAGTTCATCCACGGTCATCTCGATCGGCTGGGGCAGATTCGCCACGACCCCGGGCATGCCTTCGACCCTCTCACGAATCTGCGTTTCGATGAATCCCTGGTCGTTGGGCTGTCGCCATTGGTCCTTGGGCTTGAGGATGACATACATCTCGACCGAGTTGATCGGGTCAGCGTGTGCCCCAACTTCACCTCGGCCGACGCGACTGGTGACCTCGGTCACTTCCGGGATGTCCAACAGCCTCCGTTCCACAATCAGCGCGGTTCGCTTGCTTTCATCTAGTGAGATGGATGGTGCCAGTGTCAGACGGACGACGATGGTGCCCTCGTTCAGACGCGGCGTAAACTCGGAACCAAGCAGCGGGAAGATCATTGTGCCAAGGGCCAATAGCGCCAAAGACAAGACGACGGCCGCCCATCGCTGACGAACGAAAAACCGGACGATCGGACGATAGGGAACCAGCAGAAGTCGGACGACCAGTGGTTCCTGTGACTTCATGTTGTTCTTGGCGGCATCGCCGGAGTTCGTTCGCTTTCCGACGAGCCGCTTCCAGAGCGGCGGTCTTGCGTCAGACCTGGGCCGACGCATGAGCAATCCGCCCAGCATCGGGGCAAGCATTAGCGCGAAGATAAGCGACCCGAGCATTGCCAGCGCCACGGTGTACGCCAACGGCCGAAACGTCTTGCCCTCGACGCCCTGCAACGTGAACAGCGGCAGGAACACGATGATGATGATCGCAATGGCAAACATGATCGGCCGGCCTACCTCATGGCAGGCTCGGGCGACGATATGAACTCTCGATTCATCCGGGTCCGCGTCGCGCAGCATTCGGTCGATGTTTTCGACCATGACAATCGTTCCATCGACCATCATGCCGATCGCGATCGCCAAACCACCCAGCGACATCAGGTTGGCCGACAGGTCAAACCAATACATCGCGATGAACGCGAACAGCACGGAGAACGGGATGGCCAACGCCACCACCACGCTCGGCCGGAACCCCCCCATGAACACCAGCAGAACCAGCACCACAAGGACAATGCCCGTCACAAGAGCTTCGGTGACCGTCGCGACCGACGACTCGACGATGTCCTTCTGCTGATAGTACGGAACGAGCCGCAGACCATCCGGGAGGATCCCGTTGATCTCATCAATCTTGTTCTCAACCCGCTCGATAACGGTGGAAGCGTTTGTGCCATACAGTTTGACCACCATGCCGGCGACGACTTCGCCCTCGCCGTTTCGGGTCTGCAAGCCTCGTCGCACCGCGCCGCCGACTTTCAATTCCGCCACATCGTCGAGGTAGATCGGCCTTCCATCCTTGGTTTTTACTACGATTCGCCGCAGACCCTCCATATCTTGCGCGAGTCCAACGGAACGAACAACCAATTCTTCGTTGTTCTCTTCGATGAATTGCGCGCCGACATTGAGGTTGTTCGCCTCAACGCGCTCGATCACGTCTGCGATGGTCAGGTCGTACCGCAACAGTGCGTCGGGGTCCAGCACGACGTGGTACTGCTTCTCGAATCCGCCGATGCCCAGTACCTCGGTCACACCCGGCACGCGGGCAAGGTTGCGGGCGACCACCCAGTCGTGCGTCGTTCGCAACTCTTCGAGGGTGTAGTTGCCAGTCGTATCTTCGAGAAAGTAGAAAAGCACCAACCCCATGCCGGTCGAGATCGGCCCCATTCCGGGATCGCCGAAACCTTCGGGGATTTGTTCTCGCGCCTCCTGGAGCCGCTCATTCACGAGACGGCGCGAGAAGTAGATGTCGATGCCTTCCTCGAAGTAGACATTCACGACGGACAGGCCGAAGTTGGAGACGGATCGAATCTTCTCCACGCCCGGCAAGCCAAGCATCGCGGTCTCGACGGGGTACGTTACGAAGGCCTCGACCTCTTCGGGGGCAAGACCTTCGGTGACAGTGAATATCTGTACGAGGTTGGGCGACACATCCGGGAAGGCGTCCACAGGCAGCCGCGTGTAACTCCACCACCCGGCAGCCACCACCAGTAATGCGAGCACCGCCATCATCAGGCGATTGTTCAGCGAGTAATCAATCAGTTTGCTAATCATTAACAGTTCTCCATCGGCCCTGCGCGGTCACGCGGGATAGTGAATTAGTGGGCGTGGCCAGCATGCTCAAGCGTGCCGCGGCTCATCTCGGCTTTGAGCGCGAACCCGTTGCGGACGACAACCCGTTCGCCTGGCTTTAGACCGGCAGCGACTTCGACGGCGGCGTCGGTTTCACGTCCGATCTGAACCGGCCGGACCTCGAATCCGTCCTCCGTTTGCACGAACACTGCAACTCGACCTTCGATCTCCTGCAACGCCGATCGAGGCAGGACCAACGCACTTTGGTAGGTGTCCGTCGTGATGATTCCCTTGATGAACATCCCGGGACGCCAGAGGCCGTCCGGGTTATCCAGCACGATTCGCGCTGTTGCCGTACGGGTCGCCTCGTCCAAAGCGGGACTGACAAAGGCGATGGTGCCTGACGCATCGGGAATGCCGTGTCCAACCTCAATCTGAACGCGCATGCCCGCGCGAACATGTATCAGGTCTCGCTGGTACACCGTCAGATTGACCCACACACTCGACAGATCAGCGATGATGAACGGAACCTCTCCGGGCTGTTCACTGACCACCTCACCATGCGTAAGTTCCCGGGCAATCACGATCCCATCCAGCGGCGCTCGCATCTCGTATTCGCCGAGCGCCGTGTCCGGTAAATCAACCAGCGCTTTTGTTTCAGCCTCGCTTTGCCCCAGCGCGTGTAAGGCGCTCTCGGCCTGATTCATACTGATTTGCGCTTCTTTGATCGTCTGCTGCACCTCGAGCATTTCCAGATCAAATCCGATGCGAATCTCACGTAGCGTTTGACGTGCTTCGAGAACCTGTCGTTCTGTTCCGACTCGGCCTTCAAGGAGCCGCTCGTCGCGAGCCAGGTTTTCCTCTGCCAATACGATTCGACTCGCGTAGAGATCCTTCTTGGCCGACAGGTTTTCCTGCGCCAAAGTCAAGCGTGCCAACGCCGCCACGTATTCGCTCCGCGCCGCAGCCAGATCGCGGCTGCTGAGCACCGCCATCACCTCTCCGGCATCGACGCGATCGCCGACGCTGTGATTCACTGCCTGAACTATCCCGGACACGCTCGGGGCGACATGGGCGATGCGGTCGGCATTGAAAACCACTTCGCCCGGCAGCCTCAGTGTTTGCTCCAAAGATCCCGGGCCGGCCTCGTGAACGACAATGCCGTATTCTTTCATGGTCGCTGAATCGATCCGAATCGCGCCTTCTTCTTCGTCATCATGACCGGCGTGATCGTCGTGGCTATCGGCTTCCCCACCGCCATGGTCGTTGTGATCGTCATGGCCTGAGGCTTCCTCATCGTCGTGGTCAGCGTGGTTCTCGAGCGTACGCTTTAGTGCCGTGTCGTGATCTTGACCTGTGTCTTCGTTGGGTGCTGCTGTTGCCGGATGATCATGCCCCGCATGCTCATCATGGTCCGCGGCCTGCGCGAACACGAATGACGGGAAGGTTGTTTGAGTCAGGGCCAATGCGGTGACGGCGGCGATCGCAATAGTGATCAGCGTGTACTTATTCATGGTCGTTGTCCTTGCTGCTGTTCTGGGTTGAGTCGATGGACGGCATGACAGGCGTTGTCGTGTTGACCGCGTCGAGAGGTTGACCGATCAACCCCTCAAGTTCGGCGACCGAACCGTGGTATTTCGCTAAGGCGTCGAGATACTGCTGTCGCAAGCCGATCAGCGTCCTCTCGGCGTCGAGCACGTCGAGGTATCCGAGATTGCCCCGCTCGAAGGCCTGGCGTATGTCGTGGTACGCCTGCGTCGCCGGCGGCAAGGCGTCGTCACGCAATCCCACAACCTCGTCGTAAGCGTTCGCCAACCGTGCATACGCCGATGCGATTGCTGCTTCGATCCGCAGCTCGACCGCCCGCTGCTGGTTTCGTGCCGACGCAACGCCGAACCGGGCGGCAAGGACGTCGCCCTGACGACGATCAAAGACCGGTAGCGGGATTGACACGCCGGCGACCAGAGCGCTGTCATCCGTCTCATTGAACCAACGATAGCCCAGGCCGGCGGTCATATCCGGTACGGCCTCGGCCCGCGCCAGTTCCATTTCTGCTTGTCGGCTGGCGATTTCTGTGACCCAACGGGCCACATCCGGATTCTGGCTAATCAGCGCTGCGAATGCAGTTACCGGCGGCGGCGCTTCCACACTGTCAAGATCACCCATTACAGTTTTGAAGGCCGGCGACGAACTGCCCCAGGTCAGCGACAGTTGGACGCGTGCCGATTCCAGTGAACGCTCCGCCCGCCGCAACGCGATCCTCGCCGTGGCCACCGGCACCGTCGCACGTGAACGCTCGACGGCAGGCGCATCACCAGCGTCAATGCGGTGGCCGATCGATTCGGCCACTTGCTCCGCCAGCGCCAAAGATTCGCGGGCCAGTTCCACCTGACGCTGCGCTGCCAGCACATCCATGTATCGCTGTGTGACTTCGGTCAACAGCGCCACCCGCGCCGACTCGTAGTCCCACCCGGCCAGCCGGCCCTGCAGACGGGCGAGGTCTTTGCGTCGCTTGATATCACCTCCCAGCGGAAACGACTGGCTCAGTGAAAGCGTGATCTCCGCCGCGTCGACACCGTCGAACGCGCCGGAACCGGCGAAGTTTTCGATCTCAAGCGACAGTTCAGGATTAGACCAAAGCCCTGCCTGAACGGTGCGGGCCTCCGCCGCCCTTACGTCATACCCGAACCGCGAGAGATCGGGATTGCCCAGCAACGCCGCCGCCAACGCGTCACGCAGCGATAGGTCGCCTGTCAGCTCATCGACGGGGTGACCCGGCGGCTGCGAATTGGCTTGATCGAGCGCGCGGGGTGGCTGGTAAGTTTCGTAAGACTCGCCAAGCGGACGCCGCAGCACCCAAGAATCGTTGAGCGGCGACGAGGCGCACCCGGCAAGACCGATACCGACGGCAGCGCAAATTAATAGTTCAATTGTGTGGTTCATACGTTGATCCTGATGAGGAAAGGGCGCGGTCACTGTCAATTCATCTCTGGGGAATGCGCGCACGGATACCGCGCACGCAATAGCGAACGGGAAGCGATTGACGGTGCTAAATCAGCAGAATGACGTTGCGAGCCAGAGACTTGGCCGAGTCAGGCGAGAAGATGTATGCAGGTACCCCGCAGACAGGCAAGGGGGCTTCAGGAAGTTCTGCGATATGGCGAGTGTGAAAAACCGGAACCAACGCCAAAACGGATCGCTGTTCCGGATGCATCACGGGGGGCTGATCCAAGTTGGTATCGACGCACGGCCGAACATCCAGTTGATCGAACGCCGAAGCATTCACCGTAACGCGGTTGGATAATGCGGGTCCGCTCTTGTCGCACGGCTTCGAATGTGCAATTTCGATGGCAACGTGGTCGTTGCCCCCTTCGCACTGCACCATGAGCGGTCCAGCAATGGCGGCAACCAAAAGTTGGCTGCACATCAATACGATCGCCGTCATTTGATGAAGAGGTCGACAGAGCATAGGCGATACTATAGGGGGGCACATCCCACTTGTCAAGCGCAGCACGGTCGGGTCTGGCCACAAAATGGGGCGCGATTGGAGATGTTGCCGATACAGGGCTTATGACGCGGCATGGATGTTGCGGTGGGTGATAACGCTTTGTTCTGGTGAAGAAACCGTGACGCAGGCGATCGCGATAATGCACTGGCGAACAGACCCAACAAGCAGAATGGATTGCACGCAGATTGCACGACATCGCCCCACCAAGTTACACGGCCATAACGCATAATGGACGCGATCATTTGCAGGAGCGCCGCGATGAATGCGACATCCCCGGAGTTCGAAGCTGAATGCCGGACGTTGCTTGATCGTTATTTCGCGTCCCACCCCGATGCGATGATGCACAAGCGAGCGCATAAGGCGCTGCGCATGCTTTGGGGGAGCGAAACGCCCGTGAAAGGCAACGCAAATGGCTGGGCGGCAGGCATCATATACGCCGTCGGCACGTATGATCGACCGCCTGTTGGAGTGCCGGGCGTACTCAACAGCGAGTTCGAAAAGCTGATGGGCGTGTCGATGGGGGCCGCGCGACGCCGTGCCGCCGCAATTCGGGAACTGTTGATGCTTTGACGTGCCTGACCCCCGTTGGCGAAAACAAAAGGCCCGGCAAGGCCGAAGCCGAGCCCGGGGGCTAATTGATGCCTATTACATTACCGCCGGCCGGGCACTGGTCAAGCGCGGCCGCGCCACGACATCACTCGTTGGACGAGGTGCGTGAACCATTGCGCCAGCGCGCTCAGAAACAGAATCGGCAGCCCGCACCACCCCGCACGGTTCATCGCTGCCACGCGCGATTTGCACCCGGCGCAGGGACGAACCAAACCAAAGGTGACGACTTGCATGAGCATCGACAACCAGTCGCCAGGTGGTAAGAGACGGTGTATGAATGATGCACCCACGGGCGAGTTGCCCTGCCGAGCGGCGCTCTGATCGTGCAGTTTGTGATGGTGCGGTTTCATGCAATCGTGACCGTCGCGGTGCCGCCTGTGGCTGATGATCGATATCCGGATGGGTCGAACCACACGTTGGTCGCGCGTTCGAAGCACGAGGGATTCTGATTGGACACGACGTGCGTGCCGTGGCAAGGTCCGGGGGCGTTGGTGATGTCGATGACGCCCGCGAACGGACAATCGCCGCCGACAAGCGCAACGCCAAGTTTCAGGCCGGGGTTGAGACCGTAGTCCTCGCCCATGAAGAACTCGGCGACGACGGATAGATCCCACAGGCTCGGACTTTGCCAGTGCTGCGGATCGGTGCAGGTCGGATTAAACCAGAACTCGAGCTTGTAGTATTGCAGCACGGCGCGGTAGGCGTCGTAGTAGCACGGCCAACCGCCGTCCTTCGGCAGCGTGTAGCTGCCGTTGACGTCGGTGAGAATCGTCGCCCGAAAACTGTGCCCTGACGCTTCGCGGCACATGACAGCGCACGGCGTGATGCCCGCGACGTCCACCTGAATGGTCGACGGCAGCGCTCCGTCCGGGCAGATCGGACACGGAGGTCCGCCGCAGCATTCACCGCAGATCATGAAACGCCCGTCTTCATCAACGCCAAACGTACCGCCCCCGGAAGTCCGGGGGTCGATGTCGAACTGACCGTTGCTGCCCATCAGTCACATGCCTCCACGTCGAGCGTTTCATTCGCGTCGTAGAGCACGAAGTCCGGGCCGTTGAAGTAACCCGTACCGGTTTCGCCAGCGCCGAGATTGGATGGAACGGACAATTTGCCGCGCACGGGGCGGCGCTTCTTCGGTGCGAGGTTCGTACCGAGTAGAGCTCCACCTGTACTCGGTCCTGTCGCGTCGATCGTTCGAACGCGATAGGTGCGGTTGCACTGCTGCGTCTTGCTGCCGTCGGTGGTGCCGCCGTCGCGCCAGACCTTCACGGGGACCAGTCCGGCCGCAGGTGCGGAGCCGAAACGGACGATGGCCCACTTTATTCCGGTGCCGGCGTCTATCCACAAGATGGTGATGGGTCCGCTGGACGCGGCCTTGAGCGCCGTGGCGTCGCCATCCTGCAACTCGGCGAACATGAAGGTTTCGTCATCGACTGCGACCTGGACGGGGCAGACGCCGCCGGCCCAGGCGCGGCCGATCGCGCCGGCACGCACGGGTTCGCTGAGGATCACGAAGCGGTCCGCGTGTTCGTCGAGGACGGGCACGACACATGCGAGTGCGATCTGGCGTTGGAATTCTTCGAGATGATCGGCCGGCAGGAACACAGGCGCATCGATGCCGAGAATCTCGAAGCGCTGGCGGTCCTGACCGCTGTCGTTGCGGATGAGCACCACGTTGCCGGCGTTTGGCGATGCATCGCCAGCCATGGATCGTGGCGGCGCGGTGGTCTGGCTCGATCGCTGTCGGTGCTGATGGTCGATCGCGGCATCGACGAACGCATTGAACGTCCGCGCCGGGATGCGCAGCGGGTCGCCGGGTTTCACCTTTTGAAGGATGTCACTTCCGGGGGTCATGTTCCAATCCCCAAGGCCGCGAAGTCGCCTTCATCGTAGACCTTCTCGACGTAGACGGCGACTGGTTTCTTCACGATGACCAGCGCCGCTGTGTCCTCGACGTCGGCGTAGCGCACCCAGATGTACTCCCAGCCCTTCTTGTCGACCCCCGGAATACTTCCGACCGTCATGCCGGTGCGGTTCGGCGATGCCGCGAACCGGAACGTGATCTCCCAGTCGCCCTGGCCACGCTTCGAGCCGGATGCGCCGAGGAACAAACACTCGCCAGGGTTCAAGCCCTTGAACGCGCCAGCATTGACCTTGCCCGTGAGATTGAACAGCGTGCCGCGATAGGCGAGCGTGACGGCGCTGTCATCAATGTAGTGCGTCTCGCCGAACTGATACACGGGCACGGTGATGTCGACGCCTTCGATGGACGACTGGCTGACGCCGATCGCGCCCTGGAAGTCAGGCGCTGTCATCCCCGCGGCTGCGTAACCGCCGACGGTCTGCAGCGACTGGGTGATGTGCTGCGTGCCGCCGCCGGTGTCGAAGCTGAACGACGACTCGCCCGTCTCAGGCGGCGGCGCATTGCTGCCACCGGGCATCCCGTAGCGAACCGTGGCTTCCCACAGTTCGGGGCCGATGGGCTCGATGTGGATGCTTTGTTTTTCGAGACCGTCGTAGTCGTGCGGTGAGTTGGTATCCGCCGTGCTCTTCACCACCAGGTCGTCATCCGTACCCCGCACCGTGTAGACGAGGTCCACCGAGGCGTTCTGCCCCGTGGTGGACTGGCGGCTTTCGATCTTCTCCTCGATGGTGACGGGCACGGACGGGTCTCCAACTGGTGGTCTTACTTCCGGGGTCAGGCGAATGTCAGTCCGCTGCGCTGGGCTTCTGTGAGCAGGCGCTTGGTGTTCCTGGCGGTTTCTTCGGTGGCTTTGGCGGTGCGGTCGGCGGTGCCGTCGGAGGTCATCAGGCTCTGGATGGCGGCAGCATTGAACGTACCGCGCACCTCGACGGTGCGCTGACCGATACCGTTGAGCAGGTCGCCCAGGCCGGCGAGGCGGTTCTTTAGTTCCTCGAAGAGATCGGGTTGTTCGCTGGAGGACTTACCCTGTTCGGAGTCGCGGCGCTTCTGCGCGGCCTCGTCCAGGGCGGCGCGGTATTGCTTCCGCGCCTCCTCCAGCGCCGCCATCGATTCGTCGATCTGTTGCTGGTAGCGGGACCGCCGCTCGTCGTGCGCCTTCTTCGCCGCCTGGTCGATCGCCTGCTTCTCGGACTCGTACTCGGTGCCGATCTTGGCCAGGTCGGTTTGGCGCTGCTGCTCATTCTCGTTGAGCGCCTGCTGCTTCTGCAGCTGAATGTTCCGTTGATCGGCCTGCTCGTTGGTGCGGGCGATCTGGATCGCCTGATCGACGTCATAGTTCTCATCAAGCATGCCCGCGATGTGGTGCAGGCCCTCCTCCACCTTGAGCTGCGCCTTGCGGAACGTGGACTGGAGGCCGGAGGTGAACTGGGTCCATACCTTATAAAGGAAGGACGTGGTCTCGACCCACACGGCGCGAAGGCCGTGCCATGCGGCGGCCAGGGCCTTCACCGCACCATAGAAGGCATCCACGGCGATGCTCATGAAGGTCTCTTTGAAGCCGATCCAGAGGCTTTCGAGGTAGTTGATGCCGCGCTGCCATTCGACCTTCAGGGCGAGCCACAGCACTTTGGCTGCCAAGGCGATGTCGCCGGCGGCCAGTGCGTCGGCGATACCCTGGTAGGCGACCAGCGCCCGGTCCTTGAGCCCCTGGAACTGGTCCGCCAGCCACTGGAGCGCTTGCGCCGCTGCGCCGGTGGCGTGCAGGATGACGCCGGCGAGGATGACCGCCCCCGCGATGACCAAGCCGATCGGCGACAGCAGCGCAGCCAGCGCCGAGCCGATGATCCCGATCACGGTGCCGACACCGGACATGATCGACACGATGCCACCGAAGACAAAGGCCAGCGCCTGCCCGGCCACACCGACAGCGACCATCGCACCGCCGACCAGGGCGACGATGGCGATCACCTTGGCCGCCACAGTCACCAGGCCCCGGTTCTTCTGGATCAGATCGGTGACCATCTGCGCGTAGCGCGTCACCGCAGCGGCCGCTTTCGACACCGGCTCTGCGATCGCTTCGCCGATGACTGACAGCGCCACCAGGCCTGCTTGCTTCATGCGGCTGAACGCGAACGTCAGCGTCTTGGTCATCTTCTCGTAGGCCGACTGCGTCGCGCCGGAACGCTTGGCCATCGCCTCCATGTCCTCGCCGAACCCCCGGAAGTTTTTCAGGGCGGGAATGACGCCGCGCAGGGCCGATGAGTCGGGGAACAGTTTGGCCAGGGCATCCGGCGGCAACTGGCTGATGCGCTCGAAGACCCCACGCAGCCCTTCGCTCTGGAGCGTGGCGGTGCTCATCTCAAAGCCCAGCTCGCGGGCGACCTTGGCCGCTTCGTCGCCGGGCTTGAGGAACGAGCGGATGATGCCGTTGACCGAGTCGATGGCCGTGGTGGTACGCAAGCCATTGCGCGTCAGCGTGGCGATCATCGCGCCCAGTTCATCAAGCGGTAATCCCGCACTGGCAGCGGTGGACGCGACCATGCCGATCTGCGGTGCCAGTTCGGCAAACGTCGTTTTGCCACGTTGCACAATACCAAACAACCAGTCAGAGACATCACCAGCCTGTTCCGCAGCAAGGCCATAACTGTTAAGCACCGTGGTGATGGCATCGGCAGCGGTTTGCGTATCAGTGAGTCCCGCCTTAGCAGACTTGGCCGCAACGCCCAATACATCCAGCGCCTTGGCTGGTGCAATCGACGCTGAAAGAATGTCATACAAACCACCCGACAACGCTTCGGTGGATTCACCAAAACTCACCGCCATCTTGCGGATGCCTTTGGTGAAACTGTCCATGTATTTTTCAGCATCAGAATCCGAGAGCATGGTGGCGACGGTGGCCATCTGCTGCTGAAAATCCGCATAGATTTTCAGGCCAGAGAGCAGAGGCACCGCCGCCACGGCCGACACAGCGGTGAGTCGCTTGCCAATCTCGCCCACAGACTTGCCGAAGGCTTTGACACGCTTCTGCGCCTGATCAAGGCCACGCACGAGCTTGCTGTCCTGCGTGGTCAGCTCAATGTACGCAGCCCCAGCACGAATGTTCCGACTGTTGGCAATACCTGGCGACATGTGAAAATTCCGAAGGTTAGTTTTTTAACACGAAGGACACAAAGGCACGAAGGTCACGAAGTCCCGAAAAGACAGTCAGAATGAATCAGCAAAAACAAATGCTTTTTCTTCGTGTCCTTCGTGACCTTCGTGCCTTCGTGTTAAATCTCAAGCCCATTTAGGCAGTAGCAGCAGTGATACCAGTTGCCCCCGGAAGTGCAGTGGTTTTTCTGCCTTCGTCCAGGCCCTTGTTGAAGGAGTCTTCTTTTTCCTTGCGGAGTTTGCTTGCACCCAGGAACAGGCCGAGTAAACCCGAAGCCGCTGGCAGCAGCGGGCCGAGCATGGGGACACCGGCGACTGTCGGGCCCACCTGGTCCAGCGCAGACAGCGAAAGCTGGTTAATCATGTTGCGGATTTCGTTGGCGTGTTCGATGTTGGATTTCCACTGACTGCCAGCGGTTTGCATGTGCTGATACCAGAGTTGGTACTCACTTTCGGCTTCATTGAGCGTGATGGTGCTGGCCAGGCCGGTTTGCTGCTGGATCGTGTTGGGCGTCTTGACGTGAATCATGTCGCCCATATCGCAGCCTGCAAAACTCAGCAGGCCAAGGACGAGGAAGGTGATGACGAACAGGAAGATGAAGTGATTGGTTTTCATTGTGTTTCTTTCCTTGAGGAGACAAAGGTTCTTTTGAGTAGTGCCATGGCATCTTCGGTGTTCAACGGGATCACGGACGATGTTTGGCTTTGGGCAAACGGATCAAAGTCCGCTGCTTTGAACGTGTGGGAACGATTGAACGTGAGTAAGTTGGCAAGTAAGGCCATCAGGTTGGAGGTGTGTTGCCAATCCTGTTTCTGGCGAGACTGGGCCATCTCGTACAACTCCCGTAAGGTGAAACTTCCGGGATGGACACCGAGGATGCCAGCCAGTTGCCAGATCATGTCCTGGCAGGTTGCAGCAGGTGTTCGAGTTGCTGTTGGAGTTC
>PAIY01000172.1 GCA_002704825.1 Phycisphaeraceae bacterium | reverse complement strand
TTGTTTTGATATTGAGCAGAGCAGTAATCAATGGACATGGCGTAAATATGATCTGCTGGGAACTGGTCCAACCATTCTTTGGCTCGACTGTAAGCGGTGTTGTAACGCTTCTTGAATGCTGTCATGCAAAGCAGTCCGGTCTCCTTGGCAACTTGGGCAACTTCCAAAGTCTGCTCTGCCGTCATGGCAGGTGGCTTTTCCGTGTAGACCGGATAGCCTTTTTTCATGACCTTTTGCGCCAATTCATAATGACCTTGTGGGCCGGTACAGATCATCACGCCATCGGGCTTGAGTTCATCAAGCATTTGATCGACATCGGTAAAAACCTTGCCACCAAAACGTGCAGCGTTTCGTGATGCTTTTTCAATATCCAGATCACAGACGCCGACCAATAAGCCCCCTGCTGCACCAATGTAGGGATATATCCGACGGGTCGACAGATTGCCTGCACCGATGATACAGATTCGTGGTTCACTCATGATTGTGTCTCCTTGATCCCCATCTGCTTGAGATAGGTTAACGCATTGGCAAGTTCATTGACGGTCCGTTGGGCATCCGTCTTTCGCGTATCCAGTTCCAGTTCAACCACAATCTCCCCGGTGTAGTTGCGTTCGGAGAGTGCAGCAAAAAGGCCCTGAAAATCAACGCGTCCCTGACCGAAAGGCACGGACTGACCATCGTCATCAATTTCATTGATATGCACCAGGGCAATACTCTGATCAAGCAGGTCCATTCCTTGTTGCCAACTCACACCGACGCGCTGAAAATGCCCGACTTCCAGCAGCGTTTTCATCCGCGGGTCCGCAATGGCATCAATCACCTGTTTGAAATCATCAAGTGTCGTGATGGGCGTGCCCTTGTGATTCTGCAGAACTGGAATCACGTTGATGTTTTCAGATTCAAGCCGATCGAGCAATGGTTTGGCGCCACGAACATAAAGCTCACGACTTTGCGCCTTGTAGAGAACAACTTTAGCCCCGATGGATTGGGCATATCTTGCTGTGGCAACAGCTTGCTCAAGCGCGTCATCAAAGTCATCCGTAATTGGAGGCAAGTGCATGGAGGTAAACACCATCTCATGCTTGCGGGCAAGTTCCAGATACTGCTGAGCGGGTTGATGAATATCCAATGCAGAAGCACACCAGGTACAAAAGGCTTCAAACTTACCAAATCCCAACTGGGCATAGGCAGCAAGGATTTCATCCAACGCCCATTGCGGGATACAGGCAGGTGAAGCGACGAGTTGATCGGTGGTCAAAGTCATGCTGTTTCCTTTGGTTCAATGCTGTTTACTCGAATTCACCAATCGTCTGTCGTTCCGGTGACGAAAAGGCGATGAGCAGATGCGCATCACCATCACCCACATTCCGCGCC
The DNA here is from genome assembly GCA_002704825.1 of Phycisphaeraceae bacterium. Lineage (GTDB taxonomy): Bacteria > Planctomycetota > Phycisphaerae > Phycisphaerales > Phycisphaeraceae > UBA7800. The sequence goes on along the minus strand of PAIY01000172.1, from coordinate 8,052 downwards.
CCGTGCTTGAGATTGACAGGGATCGTGATGCTGTCCCCCGCATTCATGCTAAACCAACCCTCGCCGTCGATGTAGTGTTCAATCTCCCCGGACAGAACGTGAAGCACTTCCTCGCAGTTGGGATGGTAGTGGATCGGGTTGGCTGATTTAGCATTGAGAATACAGCGTCCAACGGTCAAACCGCTTGCAGCAGACAAAGCTCCGCTGGCGTACCAGTGAAGCTCCCCCCAGTCAAAACGCTCTTTCTGAGCATGGGCATCATCAATCAGTGAATAGGTCTGAGACATCATTTTTCCTCGGTCTTGGTGATTGGCTGAAAGTCGCGTAAAATAATTGACAGATTTATTATTCAACTTTGTTGAATAAAAGTCAACTTTATGGAAACAAAAAGATGAATGCTTCAAACATTGGTCAACGGATTCGAACGCTGCGTAAACGCATGGGCTGGACCCTGCAGGATGTCGCAGAGCGGTGTGACTTTACGCGAAGCCTGCTGTCCAAAATCGAGAACGGCAAGACCGTCCCCCCCGTTGCCACCCTCACCCGTATTGCCAACACGCTTGGTGTTTCGGTCTCCAACCTGCTTGATGATCACCAGGATCAGGGAACGATTCTTCAAACGGCTGACGCCCATCAGTCCAAGGCGATGACACAGACGGATAAGGGTTACAAGTTCTTTGCCTTTGCTGCTTCGCGCAGCGACAAGCTCATGCAACCCCTGCTTTTTGAGGCCCGCAAGGACAGTATCAAACCCCAGCCGATGTCGCATGGCGGTGAAGAATTCGTCTATGTACTCAGTGGCAAGATGCGCTATCGCGTGGGTTCAACTGTCCATCTGCTCAAGCCCGGGGACAGCATATATTTTGATGCTCTGCAGGAACACGAACTCGAACCGGTCACCGATGTGGTCCGCTTTTTAGCTGTCTTTGCTGAAGCACCCAAACCAGCCAAAACATCTTCGCGGAAAAAGACCAAGGCATGAGGTGTCAGGACAGTAGTCATCAAATCACAGTCACATGATTCTATGAGTCGTGCTGATTTTAAAGCCTTCGTTTTTTAACACAAAGACCGCGAAGGTCACGCAGAAAAGACATTGATTCAAAGCATCCGCTTACTTCGTGCGCGGCTCATTGTGTTTCAACTAAATCGACACGAGCCGATACGCAAAGATGCATTACGCAAAAAGGTGTTGATGCGTTTTACTCAGTTGATTGAGTACCGACTGTTGACGCTGGGCAGGCAGACTCTTGACATAGGCCTTGGCGTGATGCGAGAAGGTGCTGTCACAGATCAGCAGGGTCAACGGCGTTGGCAGGTTCTGCTGCTGGGCAACGCGGATGAGTAGCCACTGCGTGGTGATGTCCAGCTCCAACTGTCGGGCGATCTGATGAAAGACCAACAGCGGCCCGTCTTCACGGTTGCGGGAATTCCGCCACTTGATGATCCGCAACACAAGCATCACCAGGATGATCACCGACATGGCAACCACCGCCCAGATCGGCGACATCAACGGGTCGGATTCGTTGATCCACTGCCAATTGGCGAATATCTCATCGACATTCGGCGGCGCCTTGGGTGTCCGGGGACTTTCCAATGCCAGTGTGAGTAGCAACTGCATTATGACTTCACCCCCGGCTGCTTGACCTGTGGGTGATCCAAATCAACCTGATCTTCATCCTCCACATCTGAATAGGTGTCGATGAAATGCTCGATGAGTTTGCTTGCTCGCGTGCGGACTTTGGCGTCCTTGTCGGAGATGGAAAGTTCAGCAACATGTCGGACCATGTCCCGTAAATTTAAATGGTCAACCAACCAGAGCGCACTGAGTCGATGCATCGGGCGTTCGTCGTTGAGCATGTTCCCCAAGGTGGTCAAAGCATCAGCAAAGTTCATCGACAGTAACGCACCAATGGCATTGGCGCGCGGGCGGTTGTCATCTTCCTTGCTCATCTTCACGAGTTGGTTGACATGGTTGCGATGCTCGATTTGATCCAGCGCTTCGACCGCATTGGCGCGCATGCGGGCATCACCATGTTCCAGGGACGATTCGAGTATCCGGGCAGCTCGCTCGGTAGCGGCGCTGCCCAGTGTCTTGACGGCAGCCGAAGCAATCTTCGGATCATCATGATGCGTCAAATGCTCCAGGGCATACTCAAAGAACGTGCCCTGATTGAGCGTGCGGATGATGGACATGGCTTTATGCATGTCAGCAGGATCATCACTTTCAAGCTTCTCGCCCAGTTGAACATGGAAGGTCGGATCGATCTTGATCAATGCCTTACCTGCTGCGATGCGTTGGTTGAGATCAAAACGCGACCAGGAGTCCCAGTACTTTTCAAAACCCACCGGAGCGACATACCGCGAGGCGATTTTGCGAACCGAATCATGCGGGGAATTGATCAACCGCAGCATCAGGTGATACAGGTCGATGTAATCAATACGAATCAGATGTCGCAAGGCAATGCGGGCGATGTCTTCATCGGTATCCGCGCAAAAGCCGGTGATGAGGTTCACTGCATCGAAGTTGGCAGCGGACTGCTTCATGAGTTTACGCAGGACAATCAATCGCGTGGGGACATCATCGACTTTCCGCAGTGTCCCAAGCTGGGCGATGAGTTGCTCGTTGCTGCGACAGACAATGCTGTACCACTTGGGCAGTTGGCGAAGTTGTTGGGGCTTGATGCCAACGAGGCTTTGAACCTGCGGGAAAAAGTGATCTTCCGCTGGCAGGGATCGCAGAAGTTTGCGGCGATCGGGGAGTAGCAGCAAATGTCCCTGCGTAAACATGCGATGCAGCGTCTTTTCCCTGGCCATAAAACCGATGCCCTGGAGGATCGGCTCGATGAGGACGGGAATGGACATCAGGCTGAGCATCGACTCGCAGACCGACGGATTGTTGGGCGTGGTACAAAGCTGGATGAGCGTCTGCGTGGCTGGGTGTTTGAAATCGTTAAGCACACGCCCTGCCTGCTTGAAGGGACGCGGTTGGGTTTCGAGCATGGCTTCGATCACCGCCGGCTGCTGGTGTATGCCGTAGAAGGTGACCGCCTGTTCGATGGCTTGTTGGAGCAGGTCGTTTTGCTCAGAAATCTGCCTGCTGGTGAGTGTGTTTTCTTGCGATGTTGATTCGCTGTCAGGGATCGATGTGTCAGCCGTGAAGAGGCTGCGGTTGGCCATGTTCAACAGGCTTGATGCAGCGTCTTCGTGTGCAGCGGGTTGACCGTAACGCAGGACATCCGCCAACAGATAACAGAGTTTGGGATCGCAGCAGATGGAGACGATCTGGACGATGTTGAGTTGATCCTGAGCCTGGCCATGTTGGGCAAGGTGTCGGAGGATGCGCCCAAGGTGCGGCGCCTGCTGGATGATCATGGCTTGAACGTCTTCATCGAGTTGATGAAAGTGACGCACCACGGCGGTCTGCGAATGGGCATGACGGCGTTGGAGCAGTGACGCGACCAACCTGGCAGCCGTCTGCGTATCCGCTGTGGGAAGCGCAGCAGCCATCGCCGAATCCACCGACGGATCGGAGATCGATTCGAAGAGGCGAAAAATGTGGTCACTGCGTGCCATAGGCTGAAACCTGTCCCCGAACGGAGGGGTAAGTCTGGTGTATTGCGTTGCAACCGGTATTTCTGGGTTATCCGAGAAAACAACCGGGGCATGATTCTGTTATCGGACAGGTTGTGGTTGTGGCTCAAATCCTTCGCTACACAATATGTACGGTGTAAATGAGACACATCAAACTAAAAAAAGTCTTTTCAGAATCAAAATCGCTGCTATAATGCCGATCTGTCCTAACAAAGGAGTAAGGGGCCGACCATGAGTGTGAGCTCTAAGTCCAGTAATACCCAAATGTTCCGCATGATGCTCTATCGCCGAGCCCTTCATCCGGAGTTATTCGAACTCAAAAGCCGTCGTACTTTCGCCCATGGTGATTACGAAGCCGATGTGTGGATGGTCCCTACGGGTCATCTCGTCCGCTTCCAGGTGGGCAAACGCAGCTTGACCGAGGTCGTGATGGATCGTTGTGACCATTTGCCAGAACTGGGTTTAGTTCACGCTATTCCCTGTCTTGGTGAGAAGGATTACGAGATGCCGCGCGAACCTGGGGACAAGGGAATCGGCTTTGTCACCACGATTCAGACCGAATCGCTGTCGGATAATCTGTACATGACCACATTGCGTGAGTTGTCCAGTTATGCCGACGAAGCCGGTGCCAACTCGATCTGTCACAAGTGGGATGACAATGATCATGTCCCCTGCATGAGTCTGATCGACGTACAGAAGTACCGCAAAGAGCTGCACATACAGAGCTATCACCTGACCGGTTCCAACGGTTTGGTGCTCCGTACGCAGTCGATTTTTGAAGTTCACCAATAAATCGCCCTCCCAGGCCGGTTGCTGCGGGTTGAACCGTCAATAGCAAGCCTTGGCCCACGAGCGAGCGATCCCCAGGATCGGTGCCGGCATTTTGTGTCGCCGGTGTCATGAAAATCTGAGCTAGGCATTAGGACAGATCGCAACTCAGAGGATCAGATCCACCATTTGAAATCATTCAAATAGCCAACGCTGCTGAAAATTTTTCTCAGCAGCGTTTTTTTACGCCTGTGTTTGAAACCGATCCCATTTAAAAATTTGTGTGTATTGATTGGAGCATGGGATGTCAGGACATGATGCATGGATTCCCTAAGCCTATGCAAATAAGTTATTTATCGCATGCAAATCGTTTGCACATTGAGCGTCGGGTGTTAACCCGGTGCAAGCTGTGAAAGGTAATCTTGAGAACCTGCACCGCACGACATGCGGTGTTCATTCATGCACGCGATCTTAATGGAATGGGTTTGAAACCCGGTCAAGATGACCGGGCTATGTGTGTATCGCCAAGTCAACTTGACCTATTCTCACGCCAAGCCCGCAAAGTCGCAAAGAAAATCGCTCATTGACAGCTTCGCGGCTTTGCGTCTTGAGCGAAGCGGGTGTGAAGCATGGTTTGAACGAACCGATTCAACAAAGCCACTTTATATCAGTTGCGATCAAACATGTATTTCATGCAGACGGACATCGCATCAACAAAACGTCACCTGTATCAGAAATCTTGACGGGAAATTGGTATTGCCCCCGTTTTCGGCTATCTTACTCTTCTAAACTGTTTGCCCTATCCGTGGGCTTTTGCAAACATGCAAAATCTCACATTCAATTTCAGGAGTTTAAAAGCGATGTCAGAAAATCTTCGTGTATCAGGTCGTCAGGCCATTGTCGCCAAAATGGAAACCACCGGCATGGTCGCTGTGATTCGTGCTGACGGCCCGGATCAATTGGTCGATGTCTGCAAGTCCCTGGCAGCAGGCGGTGTGGATGTCTCGGAAATCACCATGACCACCCCCGGCGCCCTCAAGGCCATCGAAGCCGCAGCCGACCAATGTGGCGATACCTGCCTCATCGGCGTGGGTAGCGTGCTTGATCCGGAAACCGCGCGCGCAGCCATCCTTGCTGGCGCTCAGTACATCGTTAGCCCGACCATGAATCCCAAGGTCATCGAAATGGCAAGTCGCTATGGCAAGCCCACCGTCTGTGGCGCTCTGACCCCCACCGAAGTGATCACTGCTTTCCAGGCCGGTGCGGACGTGATCAAGGTCTTCCCCGCCAATCACTTTGGCCCCAAGTATTTCAAGGACCTGCTCGCCCCGATGCCCCAGCTCAAACTCACCCCCACCGGTGGCGTTGATCTGAACACCGCCAAGGACTGGATCGCCGCCGGCGCCGCCTGTCTGGGTGTGGGTAGCGCTTTGGTCAAGAAGGATTTGATCAAGGGTGAAAAATGGGACGAACTGACCGCCCTTGCAGCCCAGTTCACCAAGGCCGTCAAAGACGCCCGCGCTGAACTTGGTAAGTAAGCCAAGACATTTTCTCACGCCAAACCCGCAAAGCCGCAAAGAAAAGCTTTTGCAGCTTGGCGACTTCGCGACTTAAGCGAAGCGAGCGAGAGAATGGTTTAAACCATTTGGCTTGAACCAAGCATCAAAAACTAAATACATAACGACAACGCCCGGTTGTGATGATGACCGGGCGTTGTTTGTTTTTACTCAATTGCTTATCTTGACACCATGAAGAATTTCCCGGGAAGATACATTGCAGCCTTGATTCAATTATTCACTGCTGGCGGATTCGTCTATTGGATTTACCTGGACGGAGCGTTTAAAGCGGAGTTCAATCCTATTCATCCTGGTCTATTCTTACTAACACTCATCTTTGGTTTCCCGATACTTGTTCTGATCTTTCATTACACTGCAGAAAAAACCAAACAAAACCTCCCATGGTTACTCATTCAAACCTTCTTATTGTTCTTGCTCTTGGCACCGGCATGTCGTTTTGCTTGGATGGCAGGCTGGAGATCATGGGAAAGTAAAATGGGCTACCAGAACATCCATCAACAACTTTCTCAAATCTATCTGAATGCTCAAAAGCAATATCAAGACCAAGACCGTGGCATGTATCAACTCGGTGAAATTGAGGAGATAGAGCCTGTTTGGAAACCAGCATCAGGTTGGGTTGCGTATTCAAAGTATGAACCCATTGAAAATGATCCTGTAAGCGATCATTTACATGTTCAATTTGGCGGTGGTTTTTACCACTATGGATACACCCTGATCAAACGCCACGATCACGGGAAAGCATCCATTAATCTTTACCGTGTTACCGATGAACATAAAAAATCTGAACTTCTGTTTAGCCAACCTTGGGAAAAAGTCAAAGAGATGAAAAACGTTCAAGAAAGCAAACATTGACCAATGTCTTAATTGATTATTTTCCAACTTCCCTGTCTAATAGCTTGCTTCACGTTTTCTTACGCAGCATGCTGCTGCACCGCATTGACGCGTCTGTGCCAGCCGCTTTTATCAACCTTTAATCACAAAGCGGTTTCATCAAACCAGCATTCTGGATCAGCATTCTTCTCTCTCCTAACTCCGCGACCTCTGTGTCTCTGCGGTAAAAATGTCTTGCTGTCTTGCTGCCTTTTCCTCCTACGCTTGCTGCTTCTGCAAATCCACTTGTTCCTGCTGTTGCATGGCAATCACTTCGTCGGGCAGCCAGCCTTCATCCATCGCGCGGTAGACTTGGTTGAGCGTTTTGTAAGGCCAATCGATTCGGCGGATGAGTTTGCCATGGGCTGAAAGAAGTCCCGCTTTTTCGAGCAGTTGCTTTTTCATCAGCTGATCGAAACAGCGGACATAACGCGGGTGGATCTCATCCGTGGGTGGCAAGGGTTTGGGGTCGTTGTATTTGAGGTGTGCCTGCGTTGGCAGGTAGTCCCGCACCAGGTAATCAAACGTCACGCGGTCTGCAATGTGCTTACGGTTGTAATGTCGGCTGAACCACTGCTGGGGGTAGTAGCGATCCTTGTTGAGTTGGTAGCTGACATCCTGCAGGAACCACAACTCCGCTTCATGGATCGGCGCGTAGTACCGCCAACTCACGACAATCTGCAGGTATTGGTCAGTGGTGTGTGCATAATGCAGTCTGAGTTTGCGGGTCGGTGCCCAGTCGATAGCAAGGTCAAGGAGTTGTTGTTGGAAGTAGGGGAAGAAATGGATTTGATCAACAAGATCATGCATCATGCGATGCCGACGGCGGAGTTGTTGGTTGACCCGTTGCTGATGACTGCGCGCAGGCATTTCATTGTATCGGTACGGGAAGTAGGTAAAGACATAGCAGGGCATCCGTCAACTCCTCAACGGATTTCGTGTGGTTCACCGTGTTGCAACAGGTTTATTGTGGTCATTTGCGGAAATGAACCGTCCCAGGAAATGAAACTGCGGTGCGATTATTCGATCCCCGCAGGCAGTATGAATGGTGTTTTTTTTCATGCCAGGGAGCTTCGCCCCCCGGACCCCCTTGCGAGATCGGGGTGTTATAGCAAGTGATGTAGCTACATTGCATTCAAAGGATTTGAAGACATACATGAGATGGGGCTCTGCCCCAAACCCCGCCAGCGTTCCGCCGCTGGATCACGTCCCCCAGGAAGGGCTGGGCCTTTGATGCTTGGTGTTC
>PAIY01000171.1 GCA_002704825.1 Phycisphaeraceae bacterium | reverse complement strand
CGTTGCCGCCGGCGCCGGTTCGCGAAAGCGCATGCTGAGTCGGCAAGCGGCTGGGTCGGGGCAGCGGTGCTCCTGCTGTTGCGCAGCGCCGAGCAATGGCCGTGCGCTGATTTCGCGGAGCGCGTCTGCCGCTATCGAGGCCGAGTCTCGCCGTTGCACGCCCTCCGCGACCGAGCAGGCGGGCAGGTGAAAGGTAATGTTGTGGCGCGTCATTCGCGCGGGCGGCCGGCTTGCGCCTTGCTCGCCCCAGCTTTCTAAGAGGGCGGTCGCACCTAGGAAATTGCCGGCGCGCAATGGATGGCGCAAGGCTCCCGAGCGCGCAGCGCGCGAGCGATGACGCCAGCTTCCAGGACGCCAGCTGGCTGTCGAGGCTTCATCGCAATCGAAGCGGGCGCACGTTGCAGGACCACCTCGCCTGCGTGGAGGACCGGTTGGACTCAAACGGCCGCGAGGGCTCGATCCAGGAGGCCATCAACAATCGGCGCACATTCGTACGCGCGCTCAACAGCGCAGTGGGGAAGCAGCGGCCGCCTCCCTGTGGGCTGCCAAGCTCGATTCCAAGGTACGTGGCCATCGTCAACCTCTCAGGCCAGCGCATGATGCTCACGAGCAATCGCGACACGCTGATGCGCAAGTTGTGCTCGAGATCGTGGTTGATGCACCCGGACACGCTCTTGGAACAGCTCTGCGCATTCGAAGCCTTCTTGAATCACGGATGCATAAAGGCCCAGAACAAGGACGGGGCGCACGTTCCGTCGGAGCGGTTTGTGCTCATCACCTACTCGCTGCCGTGGCAGTCGGGCATCGGCAACGCCTTCTGGGAGGTCAACGCCGTCAACATCATAGGAGACCGCTCTGGCGCGCGGTTTGTCTGCGATCGCACGTGCAGCTTGACCAGCATGTCGTCGGCCGTCTTTGGCGTAGATAGTTCGCTCGGCCTGCGCGGTTGCGGCGACGGCCACATTGTCATTCGAGCGGGGCAGCCCGACGAACGCGTCCTCGACTTTATCAGCAACGAGCAGGTCAAGGCCTTTACGAATGCCTACGCGGCCGTGCACCTGGACTTTGAGCACGACGATGCGAGCGGCGCCACCGCCGAAGCGGACGCCTCGGCCACCAGCGGTCCGGCCGTCACCGCATTCAATTCTCCGGGAGTGCAGACGGCGCAAGCCAAGGCGGTCAACGCGCAGCTGCACAGCCTCGTCACCGTGCTCAAAGAGGGGCGGCTCGAGGATCAGGCAAAGATACGAAAGCTCGAGACAAGGGCGCTCGAGCTCAAGGCGGCGCACAATGCGCAGCTGCAAGCCGAAAAGGACGAGATGCTCGCCCAGGTGGAGGAGGCCACGTCGCGCGCGAGGAATCGCGAGCAAGCGGCCGATGCGGCGATTGCCGAGATCAAGGCCGAGTTGGAGGGGATGCGTCCAAAGATGGCCAGCATGATGCTCGAACAAGCCGAAACCCGCAGCATGTACGACAAGCTACTGGAAAAGCACGAAAAGGTCAAGCGCCAGGAGGCGGGCAAGGACCGGCTGCACAATAGCCACACGAGCAAACAGTCCATCGAGATCAAGCGCTTGCAAGAGAAGCTCGAGGCGGAGGCCAGCGCACGGCAGCAAGACCTCGCCGAGATGGAACGGGCGCACGCGCAGGCGCTGCAGCGCGGCGCCGACCAGACGCACAAGGAGCGGGAGACGCTCAAGCAAAAGCTCGCCAGCACCGAGCTCATGTGCAACCAGCTGGTCGCAAACGCAGAGAACAGCGGACGCGAGCTGGCGACGGCGCAGGCAACCGTCGAGGAGCTGCGCGCGGAAGCAACCCTTTTGCGCGAACGGGAGCAGCGCGCGCAAAAGGCCTCGGACGTCATGGCCAAGTGGGGCAAGGTTCTCGTCGTCACGGAGCGCACGCTCCTGGCCGAGATTGCGCTTCTGGACACGCCGCCGCCCGCGCGCGGCAAGCAGCCGCGGACGCGCGCAGTCAAGTTCAAGGCGGAAGGCATCGCCGACGAGCGCGTGCACTCGGTCCCTGTGCGCAGCGTGGGCGTGGACACCGACACGCAGAGCACGGCCACGCACTGCGTGGGCGAGACGCAGACGCCAGAGGCGCGCGTCCTCGCGGAGCACCTGCCCGAGGGCGCGCTGCGCGAAAAGCTCAAGCCGCCGCCGCAGCAGCAGCAGCAGCAGCAGCAGCAGCGGCCCAAGGCGCCCGTCACCGACGACGAGCCCCCGCGCGCGTCGCCGCCGTCGCCGACCCCGTCGACGGGGTCGACGCAAGAGCCGCCGGCGCAGCTGCCGCAGCAGCTGCCGCAGCAGCTGCCGCCGCCGCAGCTGCCGCTCAACCCGGCGGCCACGCCCTTTGGCTCTCCGGCGATGGCCTGCCTGCAAGCCGAGGCGGCCTTCAACCACGTGCTCGAGTGGATGCGCTACTTTGGCGCAATGCAGCTGCAGCAGCAGGGCGTGGTCAGCCCGCACGCGGCGGGACCGCTGCGCTCGAGCCCGCCGCCGTCGATGATGCTGCACCAGCAGCCGCCGTACAACAATCACCGGGGACGTCCACAAAACTACTCTCACCACCACCACCGGGGCGGCGCGGGGTCGGGGTACTAGGCGGCACTCTTGATTTGGGCTGCGTAAAGACTCTAGTGTTGTTACCACCGCGCAATGTCCGTGGTCGCCGACGCGGCCGACGCCATCGAGGCGCAGCGCGCCGTCTGGCGCAGCCGCATCCTCGTGGCCACGCACAGGGGCGGGTTTGGCCAGCTCGCGGTGGCGCACCTGGCGGCGGGCCGAGCCAACCCCGAGGTCGCCCAGACGGCGCACCGCTGGCTCTTTGAGCGGTACGACATGGTCATGGGCGACTTCAACACGACCATTCTGGGCATGCTGCACAACGCGGTGACCCACAACCACGCCGTCGCGACGATGCCGTCGTACTTGCCGTGCAGGGACTACGACTACTCGTCCAAGCCGCCCGCCTTTGACCAAGTCGTCGTGAAGCGTCCGCAGCTGCAGGTGGCGCTCAACCCCAGGCAGCAGTGGCGGCTTCAAAAGGTCAAGAGAAACCCGCGCGGCCAGATGGAATCCATTGGGTGCCCGTCGGACCACGTGCCCGTCGAGGCCATCATCACGCACGGCACGCTGGCGCACCAGCACCCTCCGGTGAACGTCGCGACTTGGAACGTGGCCGACCCGTGGTACTTTGCCCAGTACCACACCGGTCCCGCCATTGGCTTTGTGAGCGATGCCGAAGAGGTGCGCTTGGACAAGATCGTGGACGTCATCAAGGTGCTGATGGCGCGCAACAGCATCGTGGGGTTGCAAGAGGTGCCGAAAACCATTGCCGAAGACGTCAAGCTGAACGCCAAGAGCGTCGGGTGGCAAACCCTCGAGATTCGCACGCCCTCGTCCGACGACTGGGACGAGATGGACGCTCCGTCGATGCTGCTGCTGGCCGACCCGAACGCGTGGGAACTGGAGGTGGCGATTGACGCGCGTGTCAAGGGGAAAAACATTCTTTAGTGTGTATATCATCCGTCGGTGTTGGCCACCAGCTCGCGCAGCGTCGCCGCCAGCTCGGCGGCCGAGGCAAAGAGGCGTTGCACCTCTTGGGCCTCGCCCTCGGGCATCTGGGCCACCGAGGAAATGGAGCGATGAAAGGAGCAAATGCCTCGGTGCGACGACGACTGCAGCTGCTTTGCCGCGGCCGTGCTCTGCGCCGAGCGCAGCGCCGGCAGGCTGGCGGCCAGCGACGCGAGCTCGGGCACCACGCACGTGCCGTCGCTGAGGTAGAGGCCGCGCTTGAACGAGTAGAGAATGCCCGCGGCAAAGGGCCGAAAGCTGTCGTTGCCCTTTTTGTTGTCGCGCATGTGGGGCGTCAGGCACGCCGCGCGCCAGAGATGCACGATGAGGCGCGCCACCATGTGGCGCACGTGTCCAGCCGCCGCCGCGCGAGGTCGCGATCGTCCCCGGACCACCACCGCGGGAGTCGCCGTCTCCTCCTTGGCCAGGAGGCGTTGCTTGCGCACAAACTCGTTGGCGTGCACGCACACATTGTGCAGCACGTCCAAGTTGAGCTGCGCCTTGCCGGCGCCGCACTCGCGCGCGTAGCGCTTCAAGGCCGCCGCACGCACAAACTCGGGGTTTTGCAAGCGCGGATCGAGCTTTTGTCGTTTGGGTTCCGCCGCCGTCGGGGCCGCGCTCGGAGCGGCCGCCTCCGTCTCGTCGACGATGAAGAGCTTGCCGATGACGACTCCCGCCTCCGACAGCAGCTTGTCGATGCCGTGACGCGTGTATTGCTTGGCCTGCTGCGGTTGTCGCGGCGCGTTCGCAGCCTCGTTGTCCCCGGCGGCCTCGTCGACGCACAGCGCGCCGCGCTTGGCCGAGGCGCGCTCGGAGCGAGGGGCGGCCGTCGCGGGCTTGTGGTTGCTGCTGCTGGAGGACGCAAAGGCGGCGGCGGAGGGTTGGGCGGTGGAGAGGCCGGACGCAATGTTCCACGCGTCGACGCTGGCTTGGAACATGTCGCGGCGCTTGATCCAGCCCCCGACGGGCGTCCCAGCAGCGTCGTCGGGGTTGGAGGAGCCCACGGAACGGCCAGTCCATCCGTCGTCGTGCCCGCGCTTCGGGTCGATGCCTATGACGTTGCCGGTGAGGCTGCAAACCCAGTTGCGCTCCTTGTCGAGCTCTGCGTGCGGGCACTGCGTGCCAAAGCACACGTGCACGTCGCCGTCGGGCAGCTCCGTGTAGGTGGGCTTGCCCGTGCGGATGCGGTGCACCGGATTCGCAAAGAGCGCGGCGCTGTCGTCCTCCTCGTCGGGCTCGTCGATGCCCTCGGCGATGTCCGACTCCTTGCGCGCCATGTCGGCGAGGGCGAAGAGCGCGTCCACCTCGGGCACGGTCATGCTGCACGCGCGACGAGTGCCGGGCCCGTCAAAGAGCGCGCGCACCAGCAAGGACGTAATTGTGCCCTATGCACTTGCGTGTGTGCTCCACGGGGAGATGTTACGTGTTAGCGGTATGCAATCAAACCACACACGCACAACTTGCGCCTACCGCAGAGAGCAAATGACGCCGTCTCTTGTCGTCGTGGTTGTGGTCGCTCCCCTAGTAGCCCGCCGCCGTCAGCGAGGCGATCAGGTTGCCCTCGCCGCCGGCCGAGCCCAGCCAGGCGTGCTGGGTGCCCGAGGCGCCCATGCGCAGGCCGGCGGAGCTGCGGGCCAGCAAGCCCTCCAGGAGGTCGCCGCCGGAGTCGAGCGGGTTGGCCCTCGACGACGACGCGCCGGCGGCCTTGGAGGCCTCGGCCTTGACCGTCTCGAGCGCCGGGGTGCCGGCCGCACCGGCCGCGTGGGGCTCGGCGGGCTTGGTGTTGGTGGCGTCGGCGGACTCCTCGCGCGACGTCAGCTTGGAAAAGTCAAACTTCTCGTGCTGCGCCATGAGGCCGGCCTCCGCCAGCTTGCCCTGCAGCACCTCCAGGCCCTTTTGCCTCTCGTTGGCGAGCTGAATCGCCTCGTCGTAGTCGCGCTGGAGCTTGTCCTTGCCCTGCTTGAGCTCCTCGTTTTCCTTCATCGTGTTGGCGAGCGACTCCTGGACGGTGGACAGCTGCGAGGCTTCGTCCCGCAGGCGCTTGATGCCCTTGGACGCGACGTAGGACATGGCGGCGAGTGGACCCTGCGAGGTGATGTCCTTCTTCTGGGTGTACTCGTCGGCCCACGCGCCGAGCGGGGCAATGTCCGCGCCCAGCGACGTGCCGGAGTGGTGCTTGTTGATCTCCTCCTGCGCCCACTCCTTCATGAAGAACTGGGCCTCCGTCTGGAAGGCGCTGACGCGCGCCCGCTCGCGGTCCTCGAAGACGCCATTGGCCTTCTCGTAGAGGGCGGCCTTCTCGGTCTGCGCAGCAAGCTCGCGCTTCAGCTGGGCCACAATCTCGTCGCGCTCTGTCTCGCCGGCGGGAGGGGTGGAGCCCGGGGCATCGGACATGAGTGAAGCTGGCACCCACGGGTCGATTGTTACTAGTGCGCGCATCGCGAGTTGGGTTATCTTGCGTTAGCGGAGCGCACCTCTCCTCGCCTTGTCCTTGGACGCGCACGCGATGGCATGCACTGGCCGCCCGTCGATGGTGTCGACCCACGTGCCGTCGCGCTTGCCCTCTTCGCAAATAGAAAGCTCGGCTTGGTTGCGGTAGAGCACGCTCCCCTGCTCGTCCATGACCATGTCTGTGCCGAGCGACAAGCCACGCATCTGTCCGTTGCGCACCTGTTGGATGACCGCGGGGTCGTCGACATTGGCGGCAATGCGCAGGCTGCCGTCGGTGCCCTGCCAGCTGGCCAAGCACGTGCCGACGCGCTCGCCGTGGTCGTGCTCGTTGAGCAGCGGCCGACCCGAGATGTTGGTCGAGGCAATCTCGGCGCGCGACAGGTCGGCGGGGTTGCCGCGGCTGCCGTCGCGCGGCGGCGGGGGGTGCGCGGTGCCGCGAATCTGAATGGTCATTCCTGTCGTCACAACAACAAACCACACGCACCTTGCTACGATACGCGCTGGTTCTGCTCAAATTTAGCGCGCGCGCACGTCAGTCGTCGCCGTCCAGCAGCTGCTCCATGGCCTGCTGGCCGTTGCTGCCGTCGTCAAACTGGCCGAGCATCTGCGGAAAGGGCACGATGTCCCCATCCGCGCGCTGGCGCTTGTTGTCGGAGTAGGTCAGCGCGGGCGCACCGGTGAAGCGGGTGGCCTCTTCTTCGGGCGTCTCCTCGTCGAGGATGGTGACGCCCGACGTGTCCACGGTCGGGCCGGTGGTGCCGCCCAGGTTGGTCAGCACGTAGCCCTCCTCGAGGCGGAACTTCATGCCCCAGCCGACCGAGGTGAAGTAGATGCCGCGGTTGAGCCCGGCCACGGGGGCGATCGCGCAATTGTCCGTGAGGTCGCCGACGGTGCCCGCAATCGGCTTGGTGATGCCCCCTCCCTTGAGGTGCGTCTTGAGGATGCGCGGGAGCCGGTTGGGCTTGCCCGTCTTGGAGTTCATCGCCTTGTGCTCCACGAAGAAGCGCATGTTGGGCTTGTAGCCCATCTCCACGTTGGCCGGGCGCACAATCGACTTGAACTTGTTCTCGTACTCGTCCTCGGTCATGCCCTTGGGCGCCTTGCCGGCGCGCGCCGCCGGGGCGCCCCACGCCTTGTCGCGAAACTGCTTGGTGTTCTCGATGAGCCAGTTCTCGAGCGCCGTCCACTTGTCAAACTGCGCGACGGTGATCTCGCACACGATGGAGTAGCTCGCGTCCGGGTCGGTGCTGCCCTTGGGCGGTCCGGCCGCAAACGGGCAGCGCACATAGTCGGGCAGCTTGCACGGCGCGATGACCAGCCGCTTGCCGTCGTAGAGCAGCTCGAGGAACTTGTCGCCGTTGCGGCCCTCCTGCAGCTCCTTGCCCACGCTGAGCTTGCCCAGGTCGAGCTCGTCGATGGTGATCACGGTGGAGGGGCCCGTGTCGCCGCCGCCGCCGGCGCCGCCGGCGCGCACGGGCGCGGGCGCGAGGTCCTTGGTGCGGTCGGCGCCGGCGATGGCGCCCCAGCCGCGCTTGGCGGCGGCGGCGGGAGCGGTGGCGGCGGGTGCGGTGGCGGTGGCGGGCATGCTTCTCTCTCTCTCGTTTGCTTCTGCCGGTGCGCGCTCTCCGCAATCGCCAATCGGCCGGCTCGGCGAGGAGGCGCCGACAGACGCGTGCTGCTTTGCATGCGCCGCGCGCGCCCCGCCGCGCGCGATAACGCGGGCGCGGCGCGCCAGCAAGCAGCGCAGACGCATGCCGCTCGACGCCGTGCTCCGCGCGGGCCGGCGGCTGCAGGCCGAGCAGCCCGGGCGCTTCCGGCTGGAGGCCGCGGGCCCGCTCGCGCGCGCCGCCGAGGCGCCGACTGGCGAGGGCTGCTGGTTCTGGGACAAAGAGTGCAAAGAAGAAGAAGAGAAGCGCAAAGAAGAAGAAGAGAAGCGGCAGCGCGCGCAAGCTGCCATCGACGAATGGAAGTTGCTCATGTGTGCGCGCATGCCAAACGACACGTTTCCTTCCCACAAAGACGAGTACACGGAGCGGCCGTACCCAACCGCCAGAGGCGAAACCAAGAGCGCAAAGATCCGCACGTCAACGTACAAGATGTCTCGCGCCTACGCCTTTGCGCTGGTGCAGCAAGCAATCTCCGCCTGCGGCGACAGCGAGGTTCAGAACCCAGTGACAATCGCCATCCTGAAAACGGTGCAAAAGAACAACCCAGAGTACGATCTGATGGGCGCGAGGCTGAAGACGATGGCGGAGATGATGGAAGAATGGACCGGCAAGAAGATCGACGTTCCCGCCAGCGTGTTGGAGATTCTGACAAACGAAAAGCAGTCCAACGAGATGCGACGGCGCGCGGGCGTGGAACCCCATTCCTGGCAACTCGACGCGGTCATGGTCGTCTGGGGCCTCGTCATACTCGGCCTCGCAGGTCCCACGCTCGTGGCGATCATTCCAGCGACAGTCGTAGCCTCCGGCGCTGTGACGCGCGGCGTCATGGCCGGGGAAGGCGTGAAGAGGCAGAAGGAGTTGGAGGCCTACTTTTCGAGTCTTGCCGAGGACAAGGTGAAGTGGGAGCTGGCAAGCATGCAGCGGCTCTTCGAGTGGATCCGCGGGTTCCTTGCGGAAGTCTTCATGGATTATCTCAAGGCCGACTACTACGCGCCGACGCCCGACTACAGGGTCCGCGGGGCCGACGGCAGGCTGCGCTCGATCAAGGACGACGCCTCCGAGCACGTGGTCGTCATCGAGTTCACCGACGACCTCAAAACCACCTATGACGCGGAGCTGATCCGAAAGGATATGCAAACGCTCAAGGACAACTCCGAACTGCGGCCTCGCGAGCAGAAGCGGGCGTACCAATAGCCTGCGTTGTTTGGGGTTTTTTCAACACACCACCACCCCCACCACAATCCACGGCACCAGCGCCGCGAACGCGGCGATCACAATCGGCGTCGGCTCTCCCGTCGAAAAGTAGGGCACCGTGCTCTCCGAAAAGGCCATGGTCAGCACCCAGCACGCGAGCAGCAGCAGCGGCACGCCAAACCAGACCGCGCGCAGCAGCCAGCGCGCAATGCACGGGTTTTGCACCTCGTAGCGTCCGCCGACGAGCGCCGCGGCAAAGAAAAAGGACACGCAGTGCTGCGTCGCCCACTCCAAGCTCGTCTGGCTCCACGTGCGGTGGTCGTCGAAGCGGCTGCCGTCGTAGCCCGAGACGAGCGCGAGCGAGCCCACCGTCAGCGACAGCTGCATCGACACGAGCGCCACGAGCAGCAGCGCCGTCGTGATCTCGATCCACTCGACGTAGCCGCGCCGAGAGCACCAGCTGGACCAGAGCAGCTGCGAGACG
>PAIY01000170.1 GCA_002704825.1 Phycisphaeraceae bacterium | reverse complement strand
TTTCGCTGCTTCAATCGATCAATCAAGAGAAACAGATTTCCATTATCATTGCAACGCATCAAGTAAGCACACTGAATTACTTCCCCAATGTATTCGAATTGGAAATGGAGCATGCGACGTGAGCTTTTTCCGATTACTGATCCGCGACATCCAATGGCATACCAAATCATTGCTTTACCTGAGTCTTGCAGCTTGTCTGGTATGCGCAGTTCTCACCAGTGCCTTACTCATTGGTGACAGTGTCCGAGGGACGTTAGGCGACCAAATAGAAAGCGGGACATCTGCTGTCAAAACACGTTTGATCTTTTCGACACCGGTTCCTGCGGATATGAATGGCGGTGTACTACATACAACCGGATTCATCTCTGCCAAACTCAAAACCGATCTCTTTGCCTTCCCGGAAAACAGTGTCATAACAGGCCGAAATGCATACTGTAGTAACGCATTGGCAAGTGCATTAAATTTAAAAATCGGTGAGTCATTTACCATACGTGTGTTGACCATGGCCTCCATCAGCAGTGAACAGATCACGGGTATGCCACCTCAACTCAAGCAAATCCGACTCGTTTATCAAGGTATCTGGCAAGACACCAGAGCAGAAGTTAATTTCAACAATCCACAACAACGCCCATACAACCTTTTTATTAATCACAACCTTCTTACTCAAACACTTGGTATTGAAGATCAATCAGTGAATGAAGTCTGGATCCAATCCCGAGATACACAAGCATCTCTAAAGGTACCAGACTCGGTTGTTTGGAAACTATCCCAACTCGAACTCAGCGAATGGCGTCATCAACCCATTCTCAAGAGTAAAGCATACTTCATCCCTTATCATGTTTTATTGGCATGCCCAAATGCTAACAAAGGCTTGATCACCTTTGCCAAGTCATTGTCAGACCAAACAGGGAATCAATTGAATTACTTTTTCATTGGAGCTTTTGAAGGTGATCTGTTTCCTGTCAAGAAAGATACTTTGCTTATCAGTGATACGGTGACGAAGCAATTTTCCGGCCGCACGTTGCTCACATATTATGTTACGGATGAATACCGACATATCGGATTTCAGACACATCGCTTTGAGAATGTTTCCCACATATCAGATCGGTTAATGTCCAGCAATATCAGCCCCCATGTACCGGGGCTTACTGATTCAGACGACTGCACGCATTGGATCACCGGCATGCCGATTGATTTGGAGAAAGTTGATCAAGCTGATAAAGACTATTGGAATCGTTACCAAAGCAAACCCAAGGTCTATATGAACTTTGAACAGGCACAGAATATCTTCTCCCCCAATCAATGTACTTTGCTGATCTTTCAGGCCGGAACATCAACGGCAGCAATCAAGCAGCAAATCATGCCCATTTTAAGAAGTGATCCGACACTCATTAGGAGTGTCTCCGTTACCAATATCCAACAACTGAATCTCCAGGAGGGCGTCCAGTTCGCCCCCTTGTTTCTCGGACTGAGCCTATTCATCATCATTTCCGGCCTGCTTATCCTTTGGATGCTTTTAAAACTCCATCTTCAATCGCGAAATCAGGAAAGACAGATACTCAATATGTATGTTGGATCTGATCACCAAGTCCGTCGATTCCTTACTTGCGAAATCATGCTTGCAATCATCCCGGGGGTATTCATGGGATTGGGCGTGGGCGTTTTGTTATGTCATGCTCAACTTCTGATGCTCATGCACTTGTGGAATGAAATCATTGGCATGGACATACTCAACTTTCATGCTAGTTGGCAATCCTTTGCAATCGCTTTACTCTCCACGACTGTCAGTTGTTGGTTATTGCTAACCCTATCACTTCACAGCCCTGCAGAGAGCTCACGATATTACATGGCAAAATCACATCCTCTCCCGTCGATCCACATATTGGGATCACTCTCATATTTCAGACGATTCGGGCAGTATCGCGTGTGTACAATACTGTTGATACTAGGGATTCTCGGGACATTGGGCGTGGGGGGCTTTGGCATTAAAGTCAGGGGTGAGGATGGTTTTTCATATGCCTACGTAGCGCAGACAGCGGTGCCTGTCGTGCCATCATATGATTCGCCGTTTCCTTCGGGGGGCCTTGCAATACGAATGTATCAAGCTGACCGCGCGGATTGTTCCAACTTACTGCGCGCATCTATGCCAACAGTTTATGGGTGTGATCTTGAAGCCTTGACGGGAGACGGGCATTATTTGAACACCATGGAAGCCGCAGTCGATGCCGGTTCATTGCAATGGATCATCAAGCGTCAAGTCGGTGACAGCATTACCTATCCCAATGGAGAGATCAAGCTCCAACGGGTGATGAAAGCTTCTGTGTTCCAACGTGGTATTCTTGTCAATGAGCAAACGTTTGAATCCATCTTCCCAAATGTTCAGGGTGCACAATTCTTTCTGATCAAGGATCAAAAAAGTGCATCAGCATACCAAGGCTATCTTGAGCCCTACGGCTTAACGTTGCAGAGCGTTGATGCGTTTATGGCTGAAGCAGAAATGATCCAAAACCGGTACTTAGCCATCTTTCTTCAACTGGGAGTTCTCGGGTTTATCCTGGGCATTGCTTCATTGACTTTGATGATACTCAATCAACTCAACGCTCAAAAACGCGAGATATCGTTCATGTCTGAGATCGGCATATCAAGTATGGATTTATGCCATCTGTTCTATATCGAGAATCTATGGATATACAGCCTCGCCATGGCCATTTCTTTGATCCTTCTGCTGATTCTGTCCATCGTATGTGCAATCAATCTGCCAATGGTTATGTTCGGCTGGGTATCACTATTCGCAATTGGTTTGATATTGATTTACCTCACAATCAAACAATACTTTCGAATGCATAAAGAAACGTATTGTTTTTGATACATGGATCAGAGTAACGACATCATCATCGTTATTGCATCACACAAGCGTTCTGATTTTAAGTGATCAAAGCACATAAGAAAGTCAGGAATCATTGATCACTGCGTTGAGTCCATTATTCTTCAGGCATTTGAGAACTGCCTGAAGATGCTTCTCGTTGCGCACCTCAAGTGTCAACCGAACCAGCACACGATTGACATCCGGACCGGTAAAAATGCGCTCATGCTGAATGTCGTGAATGCTGGCATGGTTTTGTGCGATCAGCTCTGACAACATCGCCAGCCCACCTGGACGGTCACTGATGATTACATTGAGTCGACAGAGGCGATGATCCACTGCCATACCAAATTGAATCACCCGCCGCATGACCAACGGATCTATATTCCCGCCACACAATGGCAACACAACGGTCTTGTTTTTCAGATCATCAAGTTCACCACTGAGCATCGCTGCCAATGATGAGGCACCAGCACCTTCGACGACGGCTTTTTCCAACTCCATTAATCGCAGGATCGCCAGCGCCAAATCCGCCTCATCGACTTGAACCACGCGATCGACCAATGACTTTGCCAATGCAAAAGACAGATCACCCATCCGGCCGACCGCCAAACCATCTGCCAGTGTGGGTTCAATGGGCATGGTGACCGGCGAACCGGCTTTACATGATTCAGAAAACAGTGGCATGCGTACATGTTCCACGCCAATGATTTGAACCTCTGGCTTAACGGCCTTGATCGCCAGTGCAACACCCGCAATCAGTCCCCCACCGCCAATCGGCACAATCACTGCATCAATCTCTGAAACCTGATCGATGATCTCAAGTCCCATCGTCCCCTGCCCTGCAATCACATGCGGATTATCAAAGCCATGGATATAGGTGAGTCCCTTTTCATCTGCAACCTGCCTGGCGTGTTCGACTGCTAAAGCAAATGAATCACCCTGTTGAATCACGTTGGCCCCCAACCGTTGACAGGTTTCAACTTTGATCAGGGGTGCATGAATCGGCATGACCACGGTCACCGGGATTCTCTGCATCATCCCATGGTATGCCAGGGCCAAAGCATGGTTACCGGCAGACGCAGCGATCACACCGTTGCATGATTCAGGCAGATGCATCAAGGCATTAGCAACACCACGCTGCTTGAAGCTGCCGGTATGCTGCAGGTAATCGAGTTTGCAGTAGATGTTTGATCCGAGTAACTCAGAGAGCAGGTACGAATGCGGGCAAGGCGTGAATACCAATTGATCAGCAGTTAATTGTTTGGCGGTGAGTACGTCTTGATGCGTCACTTGCATGGGTTACTATCCTGAAAGCCATTGGTCCAGATGCGCTGCTACGAATGCATCATCATGCAGGTGCGGGTAAGCCTGATAGACACGGTCGATTTCATCAGCCTGACCGGGCCCCAGTGTTTCATGCTCATCCAGACACCAGGTGCCTGCCAGCAAACCCTGGCGACGAAGCACTTCATGCAATCCGGCGATGACACCATGATAGTGATTGGCTGCATCAAAGAAAGCGGCATTGCTGTCGGTCACTTCAATCGCGCGCTGCATCATCTGCGCAGGGACCGTCCCGTCGGCATCAACCAGTTGGTGACATTCATCCAACAGTGTCACCGCCTTATGGGTCCAAACCGACCAATGACCAAGCAAGCCACCGACGATGCGACGCGTCACTGGTTTGCCATTCACCATAAAAGTATGTGGGGTGAGCAGGTCCATGACGATGTTGTCATCATTCCCCGTATAAAGTGCGATATCCTCACGCCCGGATGCGATCACCGCACGGATGACATCAATGGTTTGATACCGATTAAACGGCGCCATTTTAACGGCCACGACGTTTGGGATTTCAACAAACTCACGCCAGAAGCTGTAAGGCAAAACAACGCCACCCACCGCAGGCTGGAGATAAAAACCAACCAGTGGGATGACGTCTGCCACCGTTTTGCAATGCGTGATGAGCCTGGTCAAATCGGCATCTTTCATGGCTGACAATGACAGCAAGCCTGCATGGTAGCCCAAGTCAGCGAGCAATTGTGCTTCATGGACAGCCTGCGCTGTTTGGCCTGCGATACCGGCGATACGGACCATGGGCGCATCGCGCTTGCTGTCAGCGCGGTCCATTTCTTCAGACGCCAATTCGAGCACGGGTTTGAACAGACCAATTTTGGGATCACGAATTTGAAACTGCGTGGTATGCACGCCGACTGCCAAGCCCCCTGCACCGCTGTCGATGTAATACCGACTCAGAGCGCGCTGTCTGCGTTCGTCGAGTTTACGATTGGCATCCAAGGCCAATGGATGTGCAGGGATGACGATGCCTTTGTCCAACTGTTTTTTTGCTTTGGCATCCATTGAGACAATCGTGTTGATTTCAGAACTTACCATCAATAACCTCAAACTTTGTGGGTTTACCAAGTAGTGTGCCATCGGACTTGAGCCAATGGGCGACGTGATCCATCATGGTGTTGATGGTTGTCTTGGGGTAACCGAATAACTGGTGTGCCTTTTGCCCGTTACTCAGAATGGCAACGGGATCGGGCTCACCGGCGAATATGGGTTCGCGCCCCAGTCGCTCTCCCAAAGCGATGCTTAGCTGCTCAATGGCGAGTTGTTCGGGGCCTGCGATGTTGATGACAAACGGGGGTGAGGAAGCATGTGCCAGCGAGCGTAAAGCCATGGCATTAGCGTCGGCTTGCCAGATGATATTGGCCATCCCCATCGACAAATCAATCGTGGTCGCGTCCATGATCTTCCTCGCCAAATCCACAAGCACACCGTAGCGCAACTCGCAGGCATAGTTGAGTCGAATCAGCGAAACCGGCGTTTGGTTTGTTCGACAAAAATGCTCGAAGACACGTTCGCGTCCCAGGCAACTCATTGCATACTCACCAACCGGGTTGGGCGTATCCGTTTCCAGACTGCCACCATTAGTCACAGGTGACAAGCCATAGACATTGCCGGTACTGAATGCGGCAATGCGGCTATTGGCGTAATGTGAACAGACGTTGGTGGGTAAGAGCGTGTTCATCGCCCAGGTTAACGATTCATTGCCTGTTGCGCCGAACTTCATGCCCGCCATGTACACCACGTTGGGTGCATCAGGTAACGAGCGAACGAAGGCTTGATCCAGTAGGTCGCCGGTGATGGTGTGGATGCCCCATGATTGCATGCGCGTTTTCACATCCGGATCACTAAAGCGTGAAACGGCAATGACGCGCTGGCCTTGAGAGATCTGGTCAAAGGCACGCTGCGCCATGCGGCTGAGTGTCGGTCCCATCTTCCCTGCCGCCCCGAATACCAGCAGATCGCCCTTGAGTTGGCTGAACATGTCTATCACCGCTTGCGTCGGCGTACTGAGCACATCCTCAAGCTGCTCTATCGTATCGATTGATTGAAACTTCATATGTTGGTATACCGTACAAAATGCTATAAGTCATTAAAAGAATATGTTGAGAAAAAATATAAAGTCATGACGATTAATCAAAGGTCGCCCAGTTATATCCAGAGCTGTTATACGTCCAGAATTTTTTGCCCCGCCAAGGCGAATCGGCTTTGGCAACATATTGTGAATCCGCACTGACAAACTTGCCATGCCCATCGACAAATGTAACCGTGATGCCATAGCCATTGTGCAACGGCGCCATGACATCTCGACCGCCGGGATGGCCCTTGAATGAATATTGTTCCAAATTCGGGTAATTGTCCGCATCATAGACACCGGTATCGACAATCAATCCAGTGAGTTGGGCATGTGCCAGGTCTTCCATACGCCATGAACGGTTAAACCAAGTTGTCGGATCAGACACATTCAGATCATAACGAATCCGCAAAGACACATTGATCCCATAATTATATCGCTTACCAGTTGTCGGATAGAGAGAATTACTTTCATAGGGACATTGAACAGCTTCATATCCCTCTGCACAAAAGGCAAGCCAACTTGTAGTTGCTGGTGCTGGCAGGTTCATATAGTCATAAATCTGAAAAAGCCAACTGTTGGCATCAAGACTATATCCTGACAAATTGATATTCGGAAAATAAGAACGGTAGTCAGAGGTATAGGTGGTCACTGCAAGTCCGGTTTGTCGCGCACCAGTGAGACAGGTGAGATCTTTGGCAGCGCGTCTGGCTTTGGACAATGCTGGGAGAATAATACTCAGAAGTACCGAGATGATACTGATAACAACCAACAACTCGATGATGGTAAAGGCTTTTGTCATTGATCGTCTATTCTCGAAATATGTCTGAACGAACGTCCATTGATGTCGAATGACAGACTGTAAAAGCTGGGGATGACTCATCATGAAAGTATCTTTCTTTTTAAGGCCTGGCTGATTTTAAAGATTCGCTGAGCAAATCTGCAAAATCGTTATGTGTTGTCATACCGTGCAGGGGAATCTTTTTTCTGTATTTCAACTTGATGTTTCGTTTCATCATTTTGCTTAAAATATGATTGATGATTCCATGTTCACATTCATCGCTCTGATTGATTCATCGTTCAGAGAACGAATCGATCATCCAACGACAATTGATGCAACCAATCCAGGATCGTGGCCTTGAGATATCCGACACTGCGGATGTCCAGAAATTACGATATCGCCATGGCGATTCAGGTTTGGCACCCCCCTTGGATTGAGCCCCGACGTTTTGTCCATACCCATCAACAAATGTCACCGAGTTGCCCATGCCATCGTGGAGCGGGTCCATGTAACCTGGTGCGGATGAATGCCCCACCAACAACTCGATCAACGTAAATGCCCGAGCATGATCACTTGGCCAAGTCCACTGACCATTGCCTTGCTTGAACTTCGATTGCTTGCTCTTAATGTCACGTCTTGAGCCAATGTCCATTCATCCAACTCCTTAAGCTGGTCTTCACATTTGTTTGCCCCTGATTCGGGAATCCATGAGTGCGGGAGTCCGGGAATCTGAGGACCCGAGGGCAAACACTTCTTACATACTCAATCCGTGCGAGATCCTTTCAACATTGGGTGAGGTGTATCACCCATCGCAAAAAACCAACTGTGGACAAGGCATTGAATTGACGCATCCATCATGGCTTGATTCATGTGAATCATCAACTGGTCAATGGTGGATTGGACCATTCCAATCTCAAGGCCAATCAATTATCAAAAAAACCACTTGATGTTACGTTTCATCATTCTAGTCACTCTCAATCTAAAACGCTACGCCTTTTTCACATTTTTTTGCTTTTCCCTTATCCGTCCTGCTAACGGTTGATCCAGCGAGCTGATAAGTCTCAGGAGACGGTCGACTTGCGTACGACGAGTTCGGGCTTGAAAGTGAGCTGCATTTTCGGGGTGATCACGGTATTCTTCCGCTTGATCTGCGTGTGCAGCAATTTGAAGGCTGCTTGACCAATCGCTTCGTGCGGGCTGGCGATCGTCGTCAAAGGCATAAACGGGTTGGCTGAAAAACTGATCCCGTCACAGCCGGCAAAGGCAATCTCATCGGGAACGCGAATACCGGCATTCATGGCAATGCCCATCACCGTCATCGCAACTTCATCGCCTGTCCCCACCACGGCATCCATCTTGTCTTTGTTCTTGAGCATGAATGCGCGGATAAAATCGTGTACGCCTGCGGGACCATCCATGATCGGTCGGGCTTCAAACGGTAGATTCATGTACAGCGGCTTGGGCGCACCTGCTTTGAGTAACGTGTCCTGCAAACCGGCGATACGCTGATCCACCACCCAACACGAATGAACCGAATTGGCCACGCACACGCGCTTCCGCCCCAGGCTCAGTAAATGCTCAGCCTGCATGCAGCCACCTTCATAGTAGTCCACACTCACGTCCGCGCAGTTCACATCCAACCGACCAAGCCCATCCAACGTCACCACCGGGAATTTGCGTTCCATCAGACTCTTGAGCTGCAGGTGATCGCCTGTCTCACTGGGCATCAGAAACAAACCATCCATCCGACGGTCATCCAGCCAGTTGATCTGCTTGTCTTCCATCTCCGGATCGTTGGGGTCAAAGGTGATCAGCAACATGAAACCATTCTTGCGTGCCTCAGCCTCAAACGCCGTGGCAATGCGTGTCGTCGGTTCTATGTCCTGGGCGGTGCTGATCATGCCCAGCGTGTTGGACTTGCCACTAACCAGACTCCGGGCAGTAAGATTGGGACGGTAACCGAGCTTTGCCACGGCATCCATGATTTTTTCACGCGTCTTTTCCGACACACGACAGTCCGCACGCTTGTTAAGCACACCAGAGACAGTCGATGGTGCCTGGCCGCAGTACTTGGCGACTTCCGTAATCCCAACACGTGAACTTTTTTTCATGGTAGTCGTCATTATAGACTCCTGACCGTTGCTTTTCATCACTGATCCAAACCAGCCATTCGCAGCGCGTAGCTTACTGCGCCTTTTCCGATTCAACGGGCGACCAGAGATACCCCCGGCGAAAGAGTCCGCCGACATCCGCATCGTTGTAGACACGAATGGTCATCTGGTTGGGCTTGCCGGGTCTGATCAAATCCGTGACATCAACCTGGAAGTGATTGTTATGCGACCACCACAGATCATGCTTCTTGTGCCCGGCAAATTGGCCATTGACCCAGACCCAACCTTCATTGATGATGCCTCCCAGGTACAACTGGACCGTCTTGTTAATCTTGGAGGCATCGACCTCAAAGCGAGTGCGATACCAGGCATAGCCATCGTAATCATGACCTTTGGAAGTCAAAGGCTCTTCCTGTTGATCCCAGAGCAAAAACGAATCGCGCGTCTGCCAATCAGCATCGTTGGTATCGGCTTTGAACCACTCACCGATGATGCCTTCGTCATAGCGGTCACGTTGGAACTTCATGGTTCGAGGTAGTGCTGTAACCAGATTGCCAACTTTGCCATCAAATCGAGCTTGATGTTCAGCAAAGACCTTGGCACGACCTTCCGCAAAATACGGGCGTGTGAACCTGGTCTCCACCTGCATTAAAAACGTCGAAGCCTCATGCAACTGCTTCTTGAGTTCAAACATTTCAAGAGCATGTTGCTCGGCCAACACCCAATTCATCTGGCTCTCCGCTTGTGTCATCTTCGCATAAGCCATCAGGTGATCCGCAATGAGCAAAACCACCTTGAGTCGTTCCTGTTGCTCCGTCGTGGCATGCGCCATGGAGAGTTCATAAGCATGTTCAAGATGCTTGCGAATCTTCTGGACAAACGCAACATCGTAAACATGGTTTATCAGAAAGTCCTCATGCGCCTGCGTCGTCGTTGCGTCGAGCTTCTGTTCACAGGCATCCCACCAGGCTTGCACGTAAGGTCCGACCTGATCGCCGAAGAACATGCTGTAAAACTCCTGCTTCAAAGCATCAACATCCGCATCGGCATCCCAAAGCAATTTTGCTGTGATGTAGTAACTGATCCAGGTCTGCATAAAGGCTTTGCGGCCTTCACGACTCATGCCCTTAAGCCCCATCTTGTGATACATGGGAATGTTCACCGCGCTGTTGGCCACATCGCGCTCCGGCACGAACATGCCCGTGAGTAAACCCGGGTTGTAGTCATACATCACCACATGCGGCGTCTTCTTAAGCCATGTCTTGACAATCTTGACCAACTCCTGACGCCGCCAATATGGACTGCTATTGTCGTGTAACACGTCCGCGGAGATCGGTGCGAGTAATACCATGATGTTCTCCGGGATATCCACATTCAAGGGTGGCATGATGCGATTGGAGTATGCCATCGTTGATACATATTTATCCGGGAAAACTCGGGCAAGGTCTGCAGCGAAACTGAAAAATTCGTCACTCATGATCTTCCCATGCACATAGCGTGGCACGGAGATATTCATGGACTGCATCGGGAATTCTTCACAAAAACAATACGGCGCTCCATCCGGCGGGCTGATCCCCAGTCCGTTGGATGCCACATTCACCATCTTGCGTTGACCTGCAAACGCATCCTTGAGGTTGGCAATACTCTCCTTGAGTACATCCGGATTGGGCAGACAAAGCATGGCGTGACGCTCATACATTTTGGAATGCACCATTCGCTTGCCCTTCTTGTCCATCGCAAAGTATTCGGGATGTTCCTGGAAGTACTCACCGGGTGGTAGCAAGAATCCCAAAAAGCCATCACCCACCGTGGGATAAAACTTGGCATGATTAAAACCAATTTTCTCACCCC
This sequence comes from Phycisphaeraceae bacterium, assembly GCA_002704825.1. GTDB lineage: Bacteria > Planctomycetota > Phycisphaerae > Phycisphaerales > Phycisphaeraceae > UBA7800. The sequence goes on along the minus strand of PAIY01000170.1, from coordinate 28,704 downwards.
ATTTCATGTATGCCTTGCGTTCATCTGTCGACGTTGGGATCCAACCTGACAGCCAAATATCACGCACCGCAAAGTCCGGCTTGCTGGTGATGTTCATGGGTTTGAGCGAAACCGTCTTGGATTGCGGAATCACTTGCCCCCACTTGCCAGGAAAGAACCAGCGACATCCCAGTTGTTCAAGCAGGCGGTAGGCACCGTAAATCGTCCCGCGGTAAGGACCATCCTGATTACCACCGACGAATAACTCATTACCAATCGACCGCAGCACAAAGCCCTCTTCATTAAACGCATCTTTCCGCGGTGCTGGGTCGTAGCCACTTGGGATGGTTACACCCAGTGATGAAGCACGCTTGCTATGACCGACCCATATTCGGATCGGGTGTTCGTCTGGTATCACCTGTCCTTCAGTGATGATTGGTAATCTTGCACCGCTGATCTGTTCGACGATGTCCGCGATGACATTGGCAGCTTCAGTCGCCTGCTTTTGCTGCTGAGCCACAATCATAACCGCGTTGGGCTTACCTGCTTCCACCAGAACCATCTCAGCCAGCAGAGAATTGCAACTCACAGCCAACACCACACACATGGCTAACCACAAACGACAGGTCTCAAAATGCATTACTTTCACGAGGATACTCCTGGCATGGCTCTTATTGATGATGAATCGATACACCGAAAAACAAAGTTTTTTCATCTCAACCGTGCTTCATATCAGATCACTTAATCCGCCGACTCGTGGCAGGTCCGGGCAAAGCATCGGAATGTCCACGGGTTGTCCTGATTTAAAACAGGTGTTGGCAGCAATACCGATCAAGGCAGATGCGATGCCCTGCTGGTAACCTGCCACACGGGCGTGCAAATCCACCGGCGGATCAGCTGCAAAAAGCTGTTGCTGAATCAACGGGTCACTCCCACCATGACCGCCCGTATTCACATCGATGGGAATGTCATAAGGTTTGGCAAAATGAGGTCGAATTGTCAGTCTGGGAATAACCTTGGTTTTCTGACTTAAAGGATTAATACTCGGCGGCACATCTTCGTCAGGGACATGCATCTCTGAAAACTCAAGACGCCCCTTGCTGCCGTTAAACACCACGTTGATACCTTCGCAGGGCAGATAACAATTCAGCGAATAGTTCAGGACTGTCCCACTGTTGTATCGCACCAACACCGACATGGAATCTTCAATATCAATGTCTGCAGCAAAAACATTGCGGTCACGTTGATAGCCATCATACTTTTCGTTGTCCAGGTAAAGCTGTTTCAAATCATCATCCGCAGTCAAGTCCAACGCAAAAGGATCGTCGGTGTTGTCCTGTCCGGTGTAACGATCCGCGGTGACATGAATGCCGCGGCGATTGGCATTGTCCTTGCCATAAAACGCCAATCGCCCCATGGCAAAGACGGTTTGCGGGATGGCATTGATCCACCAGTTAACCAGGTCAAAATGATGCGTTGATTTATGTACCATCAACCCGCCGGACTTTTCTTTTTCACGATGCCAGCGTCGGAAGTAATCCGCACCATGTGAAGTGTTGAGCATGTACTCCATATCGACATGCAGAATCTGCCCGATCACACCCGATGCCAACTGCTGATGCACCATCGTCGGGCCTGCGCCCCAACGGTAGTTAAACGCAACAAAGAGCTGACGGTCGGTACGTTCAATCGCATCAATAATCTGATTGCATTTGTCAGCATCCGTGGTGATCGGTTTTTCAGTGATCACATCACAGCCCATCTCCATCGCGCGGATGATGTACTGATGGTGATAGCAATCCACCGTGCAAACGATCACGACATCAGGCCGGGTCTGCTCGATCATCTGAGAGAATTCGGCATCGGAAAATAAAGGCAGCGCGGGGCAGTCAAAACGGCCCTGCAAATCCCGCTGAGCATATGCCAGTCGACCTTGATTCACATCACAGAGTCCAACCAATTCAGCTGATTGCTGATAGGTCTCACAAATCGGATACGTGAACATCCGAGCACGGCCCCCCACGCCAACCACAGCATAGCGTTTGCGTTTTATGGGCGATGTCGTTGACATACTGCAGTGAGACTTTGCCTGAAGTTCGGTTGTCATCACTGAACCTCCAATGCACTTTCAGGCACGAGAATATTGGGAGAGACCGACAGGGCGTGCGGGACATTGAGCATACGCATCGGTGTATAACTCTTGTATCCCCAGAACGACCAGACCGTCCCATCCTGACCTTGAGGCACATCGACCACGACAATGCCGCGTTGTCCATTCATGTCGACTTTCTGCCCCTTGTTGTTAAACAGGGTGATGGGTATGACGCCAGCTTCGAAGAAGGCCAGGGTTTTCTGCCCCTTGGGAATGTAAAAGTACATCCGACTGCAGACATCCGCTGAAACAAACGGGTTGACCATGGTGGTATAAACTGACTGTGGCAGCTTCAAGAGGCAGAAGGCTTTCTGGTCATAGACTTTCAGCGAATAGACTCCGGGCTTGCTGACGGGAATGACGATCTCCTGCCACTGACCATCGGCAGGGAAATATTTTTCATACACCGTCTTGCCATCGGCATCGACCAGCGTGATCGGATCACCAAGATGGTTGGGATTCTTGACCGGCCCCGCACGAAAGTCAAAAGCCAACTCCGTCATCCCCTCGGAGATCAGGATTTTAAATTCCAACTCACCGGTGGACATCTTGACCAAATGACGTTTATCCGTTGTGGTGTCCATGGGATCATCAGGCAAGGTGACATAATCACCGGTATAGGATTGTGGCTTAAAGTCCAACGGTTTGTACTTTGCCAACCCATCGATGAGCATCTGATCAACTTGCTCGGACGTGTAAGGTGTTGCCTGCTGCCAGGACTGAGCCGTCGGATCTTTGATTGGCCAGAGCGCTTCCAGTTCAGTTTTATGCTTATTCTCACGACGATGGATGGCCAACTGATATATCCGGTAGCTATGCACCATGGCCGTGTCATGCATCTTCCAGACGTGTTCGAGCAGCTGCTTCATCATAGCCAGACTTTCAGGCGTATTGGCTTTTTCCTTTTCGTAATCATGAAGCAAAGCCAGGTACTGCACGTATAAAACCATGTCACGCAAACGAGCCTGCACTGCCGGATCACTGGTCATGCCCATCGCTTCCTGAATGTTCGCAAAACACGTTGCCAATTCATGATCACTTTGCAGGTAATGATCCGACCAGCGATCAAACAATCGGTTCATCGGAGAGGATGCTTTGCCAAAGGCAGTTTGGCAGAATGAATCGATGATTTGATGTGGGTCACTTGTCGAATCCCATGCCATGTGTGCCAGCGCGTAGAGTATCCAACCCATTGAACCGCTGCTGTGACTTGATTCCAGGGCGATCATGCTGACATTGTTTTCCCGCCAATGATCCAGTTGTGTCAAGGCAGATTCGTTAAAACTGAATGTCGGGCGACACATTGTCCAATCCGTCACCCCCCAATAGCTGTAGATCGAAAGCATCTTGACTTTGCGTGACCAGGCTTCGATGAACTGCTGTCCATTCATCCCGGTTCGATGCAAGCCATAGGGAACAAGTGAGACGATGATGTTGGACTCCAGGTCAATGCCTGGAACAAAGGCATGTTCGTTGTAAGCATAGAGATTGACGAATTTCCCCGGGAATTTTTGAGCAACGGCTTTGGCAACTTGATTGGCGCAGGTGAATACGCGGTCACTGACGCTGCCGAGTTTCAAGCAGTCCGGGCAGGTGCAATGTCCCCCACCGTCAGCCGGGTCCACGGACGTGGCAAAAGACAACGGGCCATTGGGATCACGCTTGATGGCATCAGCCAAGGTATCCAAACGCCATTGCGTGTAAAGCGCTAGCACATCGGGATTGGAGACACAGAATTTCACGCCGACAGACCAAGGTTGGCGTTTACCATCGATCATCGCAAGATATTGTGGATGTGCTTCAAGTTGCTCGCGGAAGGTTTTGTTGAAAGCTTCACCGGTGTGACCGCCCAGTTTGATCGGGCCGTTGTATCGCATGCGGCGCATCCACTGTTCCCAGTGACGCTGGATTTTCATTTCCGGATCACCAGCATGCTTGCCCCCAAAGCCACCGGTCCCAAAGAATGTCCGGGTGAGAAACTGGGTTTGGTAAAGCTTGTCGACAGATAACTTCACCGATGACCGCGACGGGATAACCGTCCACTTCTCACTGGGTAATAACCATCGGACGCCGAGCAATTCGAGATAGCTGTAAAGACCGTTGGCAATGGCCAGGTCGGAATGACCAACGATCCACATCGGGCCTTTGCCATCACCAAAAACGTGATACGCCTGGCTGTTGTGCTCAGTCAAACCGGCAATGGTCGCAGGCAATCCTTTGGCACCCGAACGTGCCAGGATAATATCCGATTCACCTTGTGGCTTATCCGATGTCACCGCCTGGTACTCTCTGCCCGTGATGGCTTGCAGATGTGCCAGCAGGTCATCCACCGCCAGCTTCAACTCACTGCGCATTTGATCCGGTGTGCGGACGGTGTCATCCGCCCTTGCCTGCCAACCAGGACACAGCACCATCACAAGCAACATGAAGGAAAGCCAAGACTTGCGGGACTTGAAGATGATGTCCATAAGATTCCGACTCCGGCATCCGGGTGTATTGAGAAAACAGGATAACAAATCGCCCTTGATGTATCGTTTCATCATAATCATTCCTTGTTTGGATTCAAGCCTTTTTCAAACATTCTTTTGCAACCGGAAAATTGGTACAGGTTAATCGGGATGGCGATGGGTCTGATAGTCTATCGCCTTGAGCAGCCCTGCCTGATGTGCCTGATGGGCGAAGCGCGACAGTGCCCGGTAACTCATGGCAGAGAATTTAGGGGTCATTGCGTACGGCTCAAGTGCTGGCGTCCCCGGGGTGTAAAGCAACATCGGCAAGCTGGGTTTGTCATACCACTGCTCGAGAATCATCATGCCCAATTCAAGCATGTGTCGATCCCCCGTCAGTTCGTAACCAATCCCCAGCGCGTCGGTGAGCATCCCCGCCAACTCAAGGGGATAGCCTTCGTCCAGACAGTCTTGAATGTGAGGCAGGATGTCTGTCATTAGTTTGCGGATCCATTGCCTGGCATCATCACGATCAAACTCACGGGCATAGGTGTCAACCGCTTCGACCATACTGGCATAGCCGAAAAAACCGGTGACGATCTGTCGATGAATGTTATCACCGGGTAAGGCACTTGAAAGTTTGATGTCAGTGGTCTGAGCATTGCGGTCATAAGTCAACAGGTAATCCATGATTCGATCCAGGCGATCGACGCCCCGGGGTTCGCGGGTGAATGCTGCAACATGAACCAACGCCAATGCCGCCCAACCGATCTCTCGGTTAAAGCCCAATAGCAATGGGCCACGGACTTCATCATCGAGATTTCGGATGATGGTTTGCGCCAAGGCCATGACCACTTCCAGAACATCGGGATCGCCGGTCATGCGGTAATACGTGAGCAATCCCTGCGTCCAGAGATGGCTTGGATAGGCGCTGGCAAAGTTGTGGTACGCCGAGTGCGCGGGCATACCGTGATGTTGCCAGGGGTCGGAACTCTGCCAGACGAAATCGATTTCAATGTTATGCCGAACCGCATGCCGGAGTTTATCCCAGAGTGCGCGATTGCCGGTGCGCAGAAGGTCCTGACTCAGGGCGTGAATGAGGTCATATTCGTTGTTATTCCAGATCGGTTCATAGCGACTGTCCCCTGCCAGGGCATTGTCTTGCGACACGAGCGGGTTAAAGGGATTGGGCGCCATATCCGACGGACGTCTGCGTGGACGCTGACCTGCTTCGAGATAGGTTCGTTCGTAGTTGTAATCCCGGCCGTCCCCCAGGTCGGTCATCCCGCGTGCAAAATTCACACTGACAAACTCACGCAGGGAGCGATTCACACGACGATTGGTTGAAAGGTCCAGCGTTCGATGAATGTCACATTCCTGACATTGGCGAACCCACTGTGGCAGGACATGGGCACGGCCTTCATGTAGCAGCACGTCCAACTGTTTCTGAATCGCAGACGATTGAATGTTCGAGCCATCGCCCTGCCAGGGATTGGGGGTAAACGCCAGCGTGATGGTATGCCGTCGTGCCCTGCCTTGAGGTAGAAACAGCGGCTGAGCCTCCTTGGGCCATAATGAAATGTCGACCTTGCCATCGTGAATCTGCATCTGTTTGGGATGCATCATCGCCATCTCATGAAGCTGGAAATAGGCTGCACTGTCTGCCGCACTGACACCGGCCCAAGGCTGGGTGAAATGACTTCCCTGCAGCAAGTATCTTGGCAACGGTTGGTCATCACCCAACATTTTTCGATCAGTGACATACGGACGCGAGAACATGTCATTGGCTTGAATCGTCACTGGTTCAACTGTCTTAACCAGCTTGGGTGTCGCCATGATGCCATGCTGTAACTGCTCAAGAATCGTGGGCGCTTGGTCAGATCCGGTGTTTAAATCCAACTGACAGATAATCTGCTCGACAGCAGTCTCTTCGTCTCCCCGGTCATTGTGAATGAACATGTAATCCAACCGGACCGCTGGATGATTGGCCCACATCTCGACATCCAACCGATAGCCTAAACGATGTTGCCCCTGGACGGTTGCATGATGACCGTGGACGCGAACGCGCTTACACATCGACGTGTCACAAAGCACTTGAATCCAACCGGTGTCACAATGCAGTGAACTGGCCTGATCAATGATGAACTGACATTGCTTTGCCTGCGTTATCCATTGCCGCCCCATGCTGGCAAGTTGCTCAATCGGTCCATCCTGCCCTGCTTTGAGTTCAATGCGAACCAAGCCGTTATCCAGTATCGCTGCCTGTGGTGCGCCAGCCGGTATCTCAAACATGCCTGTTGAATTGGTATCAGGTCGGGCAGACGACAAGGCCATTGACACCGAAGATTGGGGTGACGCTTGATGCGATTGAACGACACGATGCTGCCCGTGACACGATGTTTCAAATCGGATTTCGGCCCATCGCAGAGAACCATCAGGCCATGTCTGCAAAGGACGCACACCCGCTTCAAGCAGTTGCCCATCAGGCGTCTGCACTGCAATGGGTTGGTCTGCATACCCCCAGCCTTGGGGGAAACAACAGCCTGCGACAACGGGCACATTCACCGCATCACGCATCGGCGCGACCACGTCAATGATGGGTTGATCCAATGATTGGATGGCTTGCTGCTGATTCATCCCAAGACTCCGAGCACAACATGAAATTTTAAACTTGTGGTTGCTTTTTATCTTGGCAGCATGATATACTCCAGGAATTAAATAGCAAGGATGAAACGAATCATCAAAGCGTTTTTTGCAAATTTTTCTCCTGCCAACCCCGTGTGATTCTCTCACCGGTTGCCGGTTGACAAGCAGGTTGCAGCCTTTGGAGTCACGCAATCATGTCCATCACTTCCGCCCCGATGACCGATTCCATTGACCGCCGGATGACAACCTGGCAGCCGCGACATGGCATCAGTTATCTCTGGGTGCTCAATGACGATTGCCCGGATCATGTCATCGATCAAATGGTCGACGGCTTTGCCAAACACGGCGTTTCGAGCGTCTGTCTTCACCCCAGAAGCGGGCTGCTGATTCCCTATGGGAGTGACGATTGGTTTGATACCATCAAACGGATCATTGAAAAATGTGATGCCAAAGATGTGGATGTCTGGCTGTACGATGAAGATCCCTTTCCCAGTGGCGCTGTCGGTGGGCGCATCACGGCTGAATATCCGCAACTGGCAGCACACCAGATGATCAGTCATACAGCGGATACTTCCAACATTCACGAAGGAGCTTTCTGTTTCCCGACAGGCAAGCTTCTATGGTGTGGCATTGTCAATGAGCAAACCGATCACACCCGGGACCTGACAAGCAACGTGGGCATGATCCGGCGCAAGTGGACCATCCTCGATCCGTGGGACAGCCGTCACTACTATCCGAACCTGCCTTTGTACGAATGTCCACGTGCGTTTACGACGCATGAGCAGTTTGCCATCCGCATGCCCGTGTTGGGTGAACATGAAAAACTCATCGCCATCATTGCCAGGCCTATTGCTGGTGATCATGAACATTGGGAAAAGCTACCTGACTCATTGAATCCACGGGTAACGCAATTATTCCTTGAGATGACGCATGAGCGATACGCTGCCAACGTCGGAGAAGAGTTTGGTAAACGTGTGACAGCAATGTTCACCGATGAACCGAAAATCTACGATCCGATTGCATGGACGCCGGGACTTTTTGAGTCCTTTGAACAAACCTTCGGCTATGATCTGCGTCCCAGACTTTGGCATCTGTTTGATGACAATGCTCATAACGCTCAGCGGAGTTTAACGCGGCTGCATTACCGGGATTGGTGCCAACAGCGTTTTGCAGACGCCTGGCTTAAACCGGTTTCAGACTGGTGTCAGCGACACAACCTGTCACTGGTCGGGCACATGAGTCCGGAAGATGATCCGGTGCAACAAGTCCAATGCCTGGGTAATCTCCTGCCGTTGCAAAAGTATCTGACAACGCCCGGACTTGATTTGATCATCCCCGCAGTCGGCGATTCGGATCATGGCATGCTCAACATCTCCGTTGTGGGTGCTACCTCCATTCAGCAGCAGACAGGCGCGGTCGGCGTGCTCAGCGAGATGCTCGCATGCTCCGGCAGACAACCTGATGAACAGACCATCAAGCGTGTGTTGTATTGGCATACCTTGATGGGCGTGAGTATCCCCGTGGTGCATGGTGCGTTTAACTCCATGCAGGCCCAGCGTGCGATCGACGCCCCGCCGGATTATGGACCGCAGCATGCCGTCTGGGAGTTCATGCTCAGACAAGGCAATGAGATCGCCCGGATTCAAAAGCAAATCATGCATGCCCGTCAAATCGCTCCGGTTGCCATTCTCTGGCCGATCCGCAGTTTTGCCATGATGCCCAACTCCCCCATGCACGATGTTTCACCGTTGCGTGATCGCTTGATCGAAATACTGAACACCTGTCTGGATTATCAGGTTGGTGTACATTTCATTGATGAATCTGATTTGCCGGATGTGCATCTTCAGGATGGTCAGATTCAGTTGGGTCACGCCAGCTACTCACATCTGATCATCCCCGACGCCTTGATCTGGAAACGTCAAACCGTGGATTGCCTGACACACTTCATGGCTCAGAATGTGCAGGTCCTCACCGTTGCTGATGCCCCCCAATGGATCGATGAAGGTGATCATCTGGCTATGAATACACAAGCGATCGCTGAAAAACAACCCTTGGAACAAATGCTCAACACACTGCCGCGACTTGTCCACGAAAACGAGCCATTGGTTGATATCCGGTGTACTGCATGGCAACAAGGCAAACAGACGCATTACCTGCTGATGAATCTGAGTAAACAATCACGCGAGATTCAGGTTGCCAACCGCAAGGTCACACTTTGCCCGGATGAATTTGCATCGTTCACGCTGCAAGCTTGATCGACACTTAAACTTGAGGTGCTGGAAGTAAACATGTCCATCCCAACAGCAACACGCAATCTTGACCCGCGTCAGTTTTTCATTCAACAGAGTCAAGCCAACCGCCCCAAACACAGCTTTGCAACGAATCCGACACAGGATTTTTCACAATGGAAAATACATGCCTTGCCTGAGGTGCTTAAAACTCTGGGCAATACACCAACATCGTGTCCGGCGAATCCGCAACTCATCTCACAATGGCAAGAAGACCAACTGATCAAAGAGCGTTGGCTCATCGATGTGCAGGACGGACTGTCTGCCGTGGTCCTGATCTACCGCCCTGCTGAGATTGCAGATGGGAAACAACTCCCTGCCATCCTCTGCTGTCATGGGCATGGTGATTTCGGCAAGGACACCATCATGGGTTTGGCCATCAATGACGAGCAGGCTCAGGACATTCGTGCCCATCACAGCGATTATGGCTTGCAGCTGGCCAAGTCCGGCTTCGTCACCTACAGCTTTGACTTCATGGGATTTGGTGAGCGCGATCCAAGAAGAAAACCAGCGTATTTTGCAGGCTATTGGGAGCGTGATGCATGCAATGTCAATTATCTCTGCGCCAGTCTTCTGGGAATGAGCGTCTTGGGGAGCAATCTCCATGACGCATCCGTGATCACCGATTTTGTCTGCCAACAAGCTTATGTCGATTCAGCGAATCTGGGTGTCATCGGCCTGAGTTATGGTGGGACCGTCAGTACATGGATGATGCTCTACGACGATCGTTTTAAAGCCTCATCCGTGAGTTGTTACGTCGGACCGTTTCATGCCATCGGCTTCGAACGCTATGACATCTGCGGCTCTCAAATAACCAACGGACTTTACCAGCTTGTGGATGTCGCTGACCTTCATGGGCTCATCGCGCCCAAACCATTGCTACTGGAAGTAGCCCTGCAGGATCGTGTGTTTGAGATTGATGCTGTAATACAGCAGCATCTTCCCGAACTGAAAGCCATCTACGATGCAGCGGGAGCATCCGAGCAATTAACGATCGATCTCTTTGAAGGCGACCATCGTTGGCATGGGAAGATCACCGCGGACTTCTTCCGTCAACATCTCACTTGAGTTAATCGGCAGACGCCATCAAGCCAACGTCAGTTTGACCACGTCAGTTTCTATCGTCCTGAGATTCTTATCCAACGTGAATGTCAGTGTTCGATTCTCATAGACAAAATCGACAGGTGTTCGCGTGCGCAGATGAATCAGACTCTGGGGTTGGTCGATGTCTTTGAGTGTGACCTGATCAATGAATACCCAATCCAGGTGCAGGTAATAGGTGTTGCCCTTACGGGTCACGGGCACATTACAATCCTGGGGCCACTTACACCCCTGGGTCCCCTGAACGGACTCACCGCTGTGTTCCATCCACTGAGCCAATTGCTCCATGCGATGATAGTACGAAGCAGGCAACTCACCATGACCATCGGGCCCGACATTGGGCAGAAAATTGCCATCCCATGAACGCACTTTGGAAAGCTCAGCAAGCAACCATCCCATGGGCTTATAGCATTCATGATTCAGATACCCCCAGGCACCATCTGAAAAGACGTAGCAAAGCTCCCACCAGTCCCCCGGCTTAAAACGTTCAGCGGGGAAACGACACTCGGGCGTGTTGAAATCACCATAACCATGCCCACGTGGGTTAATGAGAATACCCGGTTGAAGTTCACGGATTTCTTCGATTGAGATGGTGTTTTCTTCGCGTGGCAGTCGTCCGTCAAACCAGATGATGTCGATCTTGCCATAGCGTGTTAACAGTTCGGTCACCTGGCCACGAACATAATCATTGAACGCATCCTCGCGTTTGGCTTGTTCTTCCGGACTGCTCTGAGGCAGCGTAATCGGCTCGTGATCCAACCCCATAGGCGGACTGTCCGCACCGTAGTTAAATGACATATGGTGACGATCCCAATACCAATCCGGTGGCGAATAATAGAAACCAACCTTGATATCATGATCGCGACAGGCTTTGACGTAATCTGCTAACAGATCACGACCGCCCATGTAATTTTTCGTGCTGAAATCACCATAGTCACTGGGCCACATCGCAAAGCCTTCGTGATGACGGGTGGTGAGTACGGCATACTGGATCCCCGCTTTTTTAGCAGCCTTCACCCACTTGCCCGGATCATAACGGTCCGGGTTGAAATATTTGGCCTGATCCCAGTAATGACGCGGCGTCATGATCGCTCGACAGGCTGGTAAACCATAATTCTTGATGTGCTCGCTGGGCTGACACGGCGCATTCATCATTCCCCAGGAAAGATCACACTGTCCCTTGACACTGGAAAGCCCCCAATGCAAAAACAACCCCAAACCTGCATCGGCAAACCATTGCGCATCGGGGTGCGTCGTCCGTTGGAACGATGCATGGGGCTTACATTCCAGGTTACCAATGACCTCGTGCTGTTGAGCTACCTCTGCGGTCTTGTCAGCAGACATACTAAAACTCCATCTGGTGTTTGAGATTGAACCGGCAGATCCAGCTGCCAATTTTATTGTATTAAATATAGTTAATACAATTCCAGAGTCAAGCCATCACGGTATCATTTATCACGCTTTGACAAGTTTCTTTAACAAAGGTATCAGGAACTGCTATGAGTCAAGAAAACCCGATTCAGGCCAAGGCCTATTTACGCAACATTGCCAGGCTCCAGGCCTATATCCGTGAGAATGACTATCGTGATGGCGGCTGGCTGCCTGCTGGACGCAAGATGGCGGAGTTGATGGGGACCAGTCACTTGACTTATGTCCGGGCGATCAAATTTCTGGAAAATGAAGGCATCGTCAAACCCTTTGCCAACCGTGGTCACTATGTCATTCCCGAGATTCTGCGTTGTCAGAAGATCGGCCTGATTTTTCATGGCGGTGAACATGTCCCCTTCCTTTGGCATCACTACACCAAAAGTAAAGAAGGCTACATGTCCGACGTCAGCGCGATTGTCGAAACGCTGGCAGAAAACCACTTCGACACACAACTCATTCAGATGCCCAGTGCGCAGCAGGCTTTTGAAATCGCTCAAGCCTACTACATGAAGGGACTCATCTGGTTTGACCCACAACTTAAAGACTGCGATGCCATCCGAGCGTATCAGCAATGCAAGGACCGTCTGCCTTTTGTTGTCGCATCAGCCGATTCGCAAGTAATCGTCAGCGGGATTGATGTGGTCAAGCAGGAAACAACGGATCATCTCTGCCAACGCGTGGCATATCTGCTTAAGCAAGATCACAGACGTTTTCTGTTTCAGGGAAGTTACGACAAACTCAAAGCCAGCGGCGCCTTGAAACAGATCACTCAAGCTGGCATCAAGTTCACACGCCATGACTGCTTTGAAAAAAGCTTTCTGAACATGCATGAACTCTGTGAGTTAATCACGGCCAAAGGCTACACCGGCATCCTTGCCAACGGGCACATGGACATCATGATGTATCTGTTTGAAGCCTTAAGGACGTTGCCAGAGAAATCCAAACCTGAGGTTCACCTGCATAGCAAAGCGTTTATCCAGGTGCTCCAGACCCGAGTCCCGCAGATTCTGGCTGGTTATCCCAAGTCCAAAATCCTGGCACCCCCGGACCCTTCTCAAAGCAGTCTTGGTGTGCTCGCAGTACAAGCATTGCTTGGGCAAATTCGTGATCAGACGGATTGAATCCATGAACATTTAATCACTACTGAGATTCGGCTTCCAAGGCGCTTTGTTTCGCCACATGTTTTCCACGGCTGCTGAGGTTGAGACATCGTAGACCAACGCTTCGATTTTTTGTTTTTGGACATGGCCATCGGCATAGAGCGAATTGACCGTGTTGCTGCGATCATTGCTTGCCATCCCGTTGGTATGACGGCCATGCAAGCCCATTGTGGTGTAAAGCACACCCGCAGAGTCGGCACGCCAGGCACTGATGGCACCAATGTTGTACCCCTCGACAAGTACCACAATGTCACTGGGATTAAGAATGTCATCGACACGTGGTGAGATCGTATTCCACTCTGGCATCAGGTGTCGATTGGCGGTGTAGTCGGAACGATTGTAAGTCGACATGACCAACTGCGATGACGGGCAAGCCAGAATCCCCGGAGGACGTTTGCCATCTGCCCATGTCGGGTAGGCAACACCCATGTTCAGGAATTCACCCCCGATAAAATGATCCCACGAAATATAACCACCGGGGCCGTTGGCATAGGCAAAGCGGTAATTGGGATAGTGATTTCGATAAGCATCACAGTAGGATGCGACCCCCAGCCCGACCCCACGCATGTTGGCAGCACATTGAATCGCCCGCCCACTGGCGCGAGCCGCACCCAAGGCCGGAAGCAGAATGTTGATCAGTAGTGAAATGATCGAAATCACAACCAGCAGTTCAATCAGTGTAAATGCCTTGGATCTTTGCATCACTTACTCCTTACAGGAAATGGATTGGCTATTGGATGAGTCGTTAATCGTTGATACAGTACTTTTCATACATCAAACAACATGTCTTGATGTCCCACCCCGGTTATGACAAACTGATAGCCTGCGGCAAACAACGCACTTTCTCCTCGCAGATTCAATGTCAAACTGCAAAACGGTTCGTGCTTGCCTGCTGCTTGAAGCCCGGTATTTTTCAACCTGATATCTTCGTTCGCAGATCAGTTGAAAAATACTAGTCACGTCGGATTGACAAATCCATCATCTGTCATATTATTTTTTATGACAGACCCAGGAACGACCATGATAACCAAAAAACGAACCAGCAACGGCAAAGCGCTCATCAAGACCATCAAGCAACTACGCCTGATGTTCCATGAGGATTATCCCGACGGTGGCTGGCTTCCTTCACTCCGTGAGATGGCAGAGCGTTTTGGGGTCAGCTCCATGACCTACCACAAGGCGATCTCGCGAATGGTTGCTGAGAGTTTCGTTCAGAGTTATCCGAAAAAGGGATACTACGTGGTGCCCGAGCATTTGCGATGTCGGAAGATCGGCCTGCTGTTTGAGGATGGCATGACATCGCCCTTTATCGGTGAGTGTCGCAATGTTGCATCCATTCTGGAAGTGCTTAACACCAATAACTTCTCCGCCCAGGTCTTGCAGGTCGCGACCTTTGATCAGCTTTATGATCTGGCATTGGCTCACGGAGTGGAAGGGTTGATCTGGTTTGACCCGCCCTACCAGGCCAAGCAAACGATTGATGCCATCGATCAGGATGATGAATTCCCGCTGGCCGTGATTCAGTTGCGTCATTTTGAAGATGATGAAATTCTTGGCACAGCAGCAGTGACCTACGACAGCAAACGCATTATCCAGGCCCGCGCTGGATTGCTCAAACATCTTGGCCATCGTCAAGTTGCTTACACCGGACGCGATTACGAACAGGCTTGTGCAGCAGGTGTTGTCGATGCGCTAAAGCGCCAGGGCATAAAACTCACCGCGGATCACTGTATCGCAGCCCCGCATGATGAACCTGAACGCCTGGAGCAGATGCTTGACGCCAATGAAGTCACTGCCATCATGTCCGAAGGTGGCGGTCGGCTGATTGATCATCTGTTCAAAACACTGTCATCCATCCCCACAAGCCAACGGCCTCAAGTGCTGGTTTCAGATTTTCCACACCTGCCGATCCTGCTCAAACGGTATCCCAAAGTCAAACATGTTCCCCAACCCGGCAGACTACGACCGGATATCGGCCATGTCGCTGCCACCATGTTGCTGGACAACATACTTAGCGGCAAAGAAATCAAACGCGTCAAAATCAGCGAAAGCTATAACATTCCTGAATAAACACCAACCGACTTATTTAGATAAACAAACACACGGAGTTTTGCGATGTTACATCAGGTGACAAAGATCATCCTATGCCTGCTCATCGGTCTTCTATCAACCAACCCACTTTTGGCAGACTACCGCTCGCAGATCAATCTCGCTTCCGACGATTGGCAGGAAGCGATCTCGGACACGATCAATGTCACCCAATTGCCAATGCTTCTGACCTGGGCTCAATCGCAAGTTCCCACTATCAATAAGTATTCGCAGATTCTCCAGTCCACAGACCCCATGTGGATGTACTGCAATGTCAAACCCGAAACCTATCTGAATTCGGATGGCACATTCAAAGTCGTCACCAACCGCAGCGTCTGGCTTAAGCGAACCATCAACATCCCTGCGGACATGCTTCAAAACCGAACCGTTTATCTGTCATTGGCAGGCGCATCCTATCGTTCGGGTTACTTTGTCAATGGGCAGTTTGTAGCTCAGTCCATCCAAGCCACCTTGCCCATCGACTTGAATATCACCGATCAGATCAAACCCGGCGACAATGAAATTCTCATTGCCTTGACCACACGCGAAGGCCTTATCGATCCCAAAGCCAAAGTTTACATCGCCCCGAGCATGGGCGCGAGGTTCGGCTTGCGTGGCCCGATTCGCCTGGAATTCAGGCCAGAAATCGCAGTGGAAGATGTGTTCGTCAAAACCAGTGTCAGCCAGAAACACATCGACTTTCAAACCACGTTGATCAATCACACCAGCTCACAAGCCAAACTCAAAATGCAGGTCGATGTCCGATCGGCACGTGATCCATTGCACATCGTTGGCAGCTTCACGAGCGATCCGATCACCGTGGCTGGTAACAAGACCGTGGTCACGCATCTGAAGGAAAACTGGGTCGCACCGATTCTCTGGTCACTCACCACGCCGGAGATGTACATCGCTGACATTTCGCTGATTCGTGATGACAGGAAAATCGACAGCTACCAACAAACCTTCGGCTTCCGTGAGTTCACAACCCAAGGCAAGGATTTACGGCTCAATGGCAAGCGTGTCGTCATGCTGCGTCAATCATCGCTGAACTCGCTCAAAACGCTGGAGCAACAGCCCGAAGAAACGACCATCACCCGCCGTTCCTCATCCATCAACAGTATCCGCCAACACCTTGGTGCGTATAACGCGGATCTGATTCACCAGGCCAACGAACGTGGCATCATGGTTGTGCCTGAGTCCTCGTATTCATGGACCAACATCTTTCCGCATGATCCTGAGCAAGCCAAGGTCTGGTTGCCAGGTGTGTTGGACTACTACAAACAATGGGCCAGACATCTGCGTAATGAACCGTCGGTGGTGATGTATTCCCTGACCAACGAAACCTACTGGGATCGCAATCGCCCCCAAGAAATGGCGGTTGCCAAACAGATTATCAAGGTCATGCGCGAACACGATCCAACACGCCCACTACAAGGTGACGGGGACAACTATTGGAACGGTCTTCTTGATGTGATCAACATCCATTACCCCGAAGGCACAGCAGGAACGTTGCGCAAAAAGTATCCCAACTCCGGGCTCATGGTCCCCAACGACATCCACTGGTTAACTGACGAAGGTGGTGTTGGCTGGCGGAGCAACTTTAAATGGGACCGCCCCTTGATTCTCGGTGAGTTTGGCGGTGGCGGTGACTGGGAAAGCTATGCCAGCTACGGCGGGGATGATGTCTACAACTGGATCAAATGGCGTGCCGTCAGACGATCAGGCTATGACCGTGGCATGAACGAGCCACAGCGTGACAACTACTTTCAGAACACCATGCAAAAGATGGTCAACTTCTACCGACACATGGGGGTCGCAGGTCTGAACCCATGGACAGGTGACAGCGATAAACTCCTCAAACGTGCGGTGGTCGCACCGATTGATTTTCACCCCAACGTCAAGGCTGGCGGTGTCTTTAAACGTAAGGTTGCCATCTTCAATGATGGTGTCACCGAAGTCGCCAAATTGCAGTACCTGCTGAAAATCGGCAATCAACTGGTCTGTGATCAATCCATTGAACCCTGGGTTGGCGTAGGACGTCATTGGTCAGGTACGATCAAGATTCCCGTCCCGGACTGTGCTGAAGCTGCCAAAGCAGAATTAACCATGCGCATTTTCTGGAAGCGTGGATCAGAATATCGTGAACTGGATTACTACACGGAAGACATCTACATTGTCCCCAACATCAATCTCTCCAGCTACCAATCGCAGATCGCCTTGGTTGATCCGAAAAACAGTCTCAAACCGTTGCTTGATTCGCTGCAGTTGGACAGTGTTTTATCTCAAAACAACCTGGACATTCCCGATCACACACGGTTGTTAATCATCGGTACCGATGCTTTTACTGACAATATGAAAGAGCAGGTTGATGCATTTGTCCAGCGTGGCGGTGTTGCCTTGATGATGCCCCAGAAAGGTTGGCAACCCTACCGAGCCGAACTTCCCGAACGCGATGACCGCCATGCCACCACACAATGCTGGATCCGCACAGCCAACCACCCGGCGTTAAAGCATCTTGAACAAGCACAGCTTAGCTACTGGTTACCAGACAACGTGATGAGTTACCAAACTTTCTCCAAACCCAAGCACGGCCCACAACAAGCCATCATCGATTCAGGCGGACGCTTCGGACTCACTTGGACGCCCCTGCTCGACATCCCCATCGGCAAGGGAACCTATGTCATGACGACCTTGCAACTCACGGATGCCGAACCGGCTGCCAGACAGCTATTGGCCAACCTGATTACCTATGGCTGTAATCGCCCGCAAAGCACGTATCAAACACTCAATGTCCTGGCAGGCTCCAACACCAGAATGCAGGACGTGCTCACGCAGGTCAAAGTCGTCAAGTCAGAAGGCGTGGGACAGGTTGGGCCGATCCTGGTTGATGGTTCAGCAGAATTGAACATCAATGAACTCAAGTCAGCTTTGAACCGGGGACGCACCCTTTGGCTTCACGGCTTTACCCCACAGACATTCAACAAAATCAAAGACCTGCTCCCGGAAGATGCCAAGCTCAAAGCCATCGATAAAGAGCTGATCGGCACGATGAGTGTCGCCCCGAACGATGCACTCTTCACGGGTGTCCCCAACTATGACCTGGCCTGGTACATCCCCAAGATGTATTACGGCGGTCCCATATTTGATGATGCCAAAGTCGTTGCAAAAAATGGTGACTGGGTTCTGGATACCAATTATTTTGCAAAGGACACCAAACAACTCACAGCGCCGGCATTGATGGTCAAAATCCAATCTGGCAACGGGACGATTCTCTTTGACACTCTTCAATGGGAACATGCCCTGGCTCAGCTACCCGAAAAATCCCTGCGTCTTGTCTCGCGCTTACTGGCCAACATGCAATGCCAATTCATCAACGAAAAACAGACGTCCTACCAATACAGTTTTGTGGACCTGTCCGAACATGCCAACATGGGCTACATTGATCAAATGGCAGATGACGGTGTCGGCGGCTGGACGGATCAAGGCGAAAACGACATGCGCTTTTTCCTGATCAATCACTCGGGCAAAGGCAATGGACGCGAAAACGGCATGGATGTCCCCATCCCTGACTTCCCCACCCATGTGACTTTTGCAGGTATCCCCGTCCAACTGGTCGATCCCAAAGCCAACAACGATAAAGCCGTCCTGAGTTTTGGCAGCACCAAACATGGCAGTAAACTCATGCGACAGACCTCAAACATCGCCATCAATCGCAAAGCCGATGCGATGTGGCTTGTTCACTGCATTGGCTGGTCTGCAGGTAATGCAGGTGACGTTGTCGCTCGCTATACCGTGACCTACACCGATGGCAGTACAACGGAAGTTCCCATCCAACGCTTCATCGATGTCGGAGACTGGTTCACACCAACACGTCTGAGCAATGCCAAAGTAGCCTGGACGGGCAAAAACCTGCATCACTCGCCCGTGGGTTTGAATCTCTCGCAATGGAACAATCCGCATCCAGACAAGACCATCCAATCCATCTCGATTCAAGCAGGACTGACGAATTCTCAATATGTGCTGCTGGCGATTACCTGCGGTCAGAATCAATTGGAATAAGAACCATGAAGCTTGAAGTAGATTGGGCGATGTATGACCGTCACGGTTCAAGTGTCACAGCAACGACGCTTAAGGCGGTGTCCGGTGAACCTGCTGAAAGTCGAATGGATGTCACGGTCCACTGCGGATGTGGATTGACCAAGTTCCATGCATATTGATAAACCGTCACGGGACGTGGTGCATCAAAACGTCCGCGGCGACTCCAGGCAATGCGTCCTTGCGATAACGGGATGGCATCCGTGAGTGTCCCGACATGTTGGCCACAGACAATAGGCAACTCAGCGTTTTGACCATTGCTGTATGTCAGTTGTAAGACACCAACTGTCATGCCTGTTGGTGTCTTATCACGAGCAGCCCCCAGTAGCCAGACCGACGGTGTTGTCATGGCTGGCATCGTGATCTGCAAGCTTGATGCAGCATCCTCGCCGACCACCAATGCAGCTTGCCCCTCAGGTTGCTGCGGGTCGATCAACGCAAAGGGGATCCCCTCACTTTCAATGGTTGACGTAAAGCTTTCCATCGGCTGGGGAACATGCAACACGGGGTCAAGCCCTGTGCGATTAACAGGAAAATATGTCAAGTCCGGGCCACTACCAAAGACGTTCTGATACCCGCGATTGCCTGCTGAAGCGAGATCCAATGTTCTCCAGTTTGTCTTGCGAATGCTTTGATCACCTAACGCAATATCAGCGTTATGCAGCATCGTGCTGATCATTCTGCTGCATCGCTGAGGCATGGCGATGGACATCTGATCCCAACGCAACTGGCAGGCAATGAGCTTTGCACCGTTGGGCATGACTTTGATCCAAAGTGCTGCAGGATACACACTGCCCGTTGCATCACTGTCATCAAAAGTCTGTTGGACGATTGGCAGCGAATCTTTGCCATGACGCTGCCAGTAAAAATCATCATTGTCCAACCCTGCAAGCAGCAATTGGTTTTGACGCAACGATACCCTCGCAGATGCCTGTAGCTTGACCTGGACATCCATTACCAGCGCATCGCACCACGACTGTGTCGGACGTTGCAGCCAGACGTGATGTCCCCTGGCAAGTTGCTGTTTGACCTGTGATAAAACCTGCGGATCAACAGTCTGCTCGGAAGCATCCACCATCAACATCTCAGGCTGGCTACCGGTAGCAAACTCAGAGAACGGGACATGCAGATTGGTCAACGCATGTCGAAGCGAGGAGTCAGCTGATGCGCTCACCGCCAACTGTCCTGTTGCAGTATGCTCAGGTGTTGGCTTATTGATCAGGCGATGCAGGATTTCATTGGCTGCAGGTTCCGACGCTGCTTTAGCCAACACGGGCATCTGACAAATGACATACGATCCCTTGCCACACATCAGTCGTAACATGGCAACGCGTGTCAACCCCCCTGGCGAGCCGGTTGAAAGAATGATCTCAAACGCACCACGATCCGGTTTGGACATCGTGTTGCTTGCCACCAAGGTGTCCGCGCCCCACAAGCCTGTTGCGTTGTCCGTCAAGCCCTGCATCAAGACATCATTGGGTCGACTGATAAATGCAAAGCAGGCTTGATGTTCATCATCCAGTTGCAAAGAAGCAGGCAACCAACTCCTGGCAGGTGCTGCGATCCATGTCACATCCAACCCCTCGGACACAGCCTGATCCAGCAACTGCCCCTGTTTTTGCGATAGAGAGATTCCTGCAAGTAACAGGCGTTTGGGCTTGGCGGCCAAGGCTTGTTCCAGAGAAACAAATCGCTGGCTATCCAACGACGGTATTGGCAACTGACCCAGGACCGCCCAATCACTGGCATTGATCACCGGGGCAGGCGTTGGGAAAAGCGTGTAGTCATAAGTGCGATCACAGAGCAAAGTGTTGTCATCCGACACCAATCGCAATTGCCACTGCGCACGTGTCACTGTTTGAACTGTCGGCATGTGAAGCGACATGGTCATGACATGACTTTTCCCCGCAAGCAATTGGAAACGCGATGTTTCATTGGTGACCGCTTTGCCATCAATAACCAATTGACTTTCAAGTCGGACTGACAGGTTTTGAAAAAGTTGGTTGTAGACACGCAATGTCCGGCCCACTGTCTGACCGGATGCAAACGTGCGATTCAACTGGTCGGTTGCGATCAGGTAATCGGGCATGACCTGCCCCAGCGGGATGTACTTCTCGCCTGCAGGGCGAGTCTCACTGAGCCCCCATGGATTCCAAACCGAGACGCCTGCGCGGTAATAGCCTTCAGCCAGCATGTGATAGGCATCGTAGGTGACCTGCGCTTCGGTCGCCGGGTCGTAGGCTTGGTTGCCCCCCCATTGTGATGAACCATAGGGAGAGCGTATGCAGTACGGATCGTACATGTCTTCACCGAGCATGATTGGTTTGCTGTGATCCCATGCGATCGCTTGCCAGGGCAATCCACCTTCAAGCAGCCAATTGCGCGTGGTGGGAATCATGTTGTCGATCTTGAAGGGTTGCCAGGCGTAATGAAAATTCAACGTCGGTGCCGGCCCGGCATGTCCGCGTCCACCAAGATCATTTTCACCATCAAACGTCACCGTACGTGTCGGATCCAGTTGCATGACATCCTTGCCAAGTTCATTTAGCCAACGATCCACCCACGCGCCTTTGCGATGATTCTGAGGCATGTAGTTGGAACCAAACTCGTTGCACAACACCCAGTATGCCACCGACGGATGGTTACGTAGTAAACGCGTCATCTCTATGGCATGGCGACGGGCGCGCGGCCAATAGTCGTCAGCCACATCATGTCCACGTGGTTCATTGATAGCAGACTCCGGCGAGATCAACCAACCCATCTCATCAGCCATACTCACCAAACGCAATGAGGGGCCACCGTGCAAACGCGAACCGACATACCCAAAGCTGCGAAGCGTTTTGACTGTCGATGCAAATGTCTGCGACTGCATGGTTGAGAGATACGGGATGATGGAGTTGCGTCGATGCATGAACGGCACATCGTTCAAAAGCATTTGTGAACCGACGACGCGAATCTCGCGAAACCCCATGCGTTGAACATAGCGATCAAGTGTCTGCGAGTTTTGTGTCACACTGATTTGCAGGTGGTACAAATATGGATCATGCGGCCACCAGAGCATGGGGTTATCCCAAGCATCCGAAAGCGTGATGTGTTTTTGACTGTTGGGCTCGAGTACGTGTGTTTGGGACGTGTGTTGGAATTGCCCTTCATGAGTCTTGGCTGCAATGGTGATCTGACGCGTTTGATCGGTAGTGTTGTTGATCGTCAATTGCGTGGTCAGTCGTGGTTGGTCATGAAGCGTTGTCTGCACGAGGACATCGGAGATATAGACGTTGTCATGTGCTTCCAGGTGAACAGGCAAGGGAATGCCATTGAACTGCTGATAAAACCAGGTCCACCCCACCGGTTGATGCGTGCCATCGACACCTGCAACGCGGGAAGACAAAACGCCGATGGCAATGCGGTTTTGCTGACCGGCCTTGATCGCATCGGTGATATCCATTGAGAATGGGAGAATGCCTTCATCACTGTGACCAACGGCTTGACCGTTCACAAGAATGTCACATTGATCCGTGACGCGTTCACAGTTAATGATCACGCGTTTGGACGCCCAGTCAGCAGGGATCTCAATGTCACGAAAAAACCAGGCGCGTTGATCGGCACGGGCGATCGAGTTGATCAATGCCGCATGCTCACCGGGTACGAGCACCATCTGCGTTTGTTCGACGGACTCTGGGAATGCTGCGCTCTTGTCTTCGCCAAAGGTCAACTGCCAGACACCGCCAAGATCAACGATTTGTCGGGGAAAAGTAACGTGATGCAGCAGTGGCGCAAAAGGCAACTTGGCCTGCGTCTTGACACATGCATCAAGCAATGTCTTAACATTATCGACAGCTTGAAAATGAATATCGTCAATCTGCTGACGGGAATTGTCGAGTCGGAATTTAAAGCCATCCCATTTCGCCAGTGGCACATTGCTGATATTGATGGCAATGTCACGCAGACCCGGGTCCAAATCAAATACGGCATTTTCATCACCGAGTTGCTTCACCGCGACCCATGCACGAAGCGTGTTGGCATCCTGCTGATCCTGACGGAGCATCAGGCGGACAATCATCCACTCGCTTTGATCCAGCGTGTTGATGGACTGAACCGACTTGCCATCCGCCTTGACCAATTGCACGGTCTTGCCGACTTTAAGCTGTAATGCAGGCTTGGGATTGTAAGCAGGATTCATCCCCAACATCACCTGCATACCACCACGAACTTTTACATCCAGCGACCATGCTTTGCGTTCACAGGCTAGGTTCCATTGCTTACTGTCAAAAAGCAGCCGGGCATGATGATCCCCACCTTTGGGCGCGCTGAGTATGGTGGTTTGGTTCTGCGGATCATCTGACTTGACAACGACCAGGCCACCGGGCTTGCCATACGGTGATGACTTCCACGGACCATGATCGGCAATGGTGATTTCCGTCTGACCTTCCGTCAGATAGGATTCAAAATCCTCAGTGATCACCGATATCGGTTCAGCCGTGAGTCCAGCGTTGACCAACAAAAAAACCGACAGAAAATAACAGGGCATCAAACGGTTGCGTAACATCAAGACAGCCTTGTGTCAGAAGGTTGACAGTTTGTAATGGAACAGCATATGCGTTGCAGGTTGGGCATGAATGGGGCGCGGTTTAGCGTTTGGGCATCCGTGCGGTACCGCGATAGAGGTTGGATTGATCACCTTTGATTTCATCGTATCCAATGGGACGAACGTGCCCATCGACGAACCAGGCATTGGTTTTACCGGGATTGTCGGGAACCCATTCGGTTACCAGCTCGCCGGTGCCATAGCCCCCGTAGTGACGTAGCGATGGTGAGAAGGTCGCGCTGGGCCCCCATGCGATGGAGACGATGGAATAGGTCGTGCCACTGGTCTTCGCCGAGTCGTTCATCCAGACCGTGCTGCTGGGATGCGGGACTTCGAGCGTCCGGGTGAACCAGCGATCGGAGTTGTAATAGACAGCATTGAATGCGCCGAAATTCATACCATAGGTGACTTCGCCTTCGATGTTGATATGGTCATCACTGAGGCGGGATTGAATTGCCGAAGGGCAGCAGAAAAGATTGTTCCCAAAACCAGAACCATTCATCGGCCAGTAGTTTTCACCCCAACTGTCGGCAGCAGGTTGCGATTTACCCGTAGCATATTCATACACCAGACTCGGCCACCATGTCTTGCGACTGCGTGATGAATAACCATTACGGTTGTAGACACCATCTGGTGGCAGAAAGTCCTCAAACTGTTGCGAGTACATCAACACGCCAAGTCCCACCTGCCGAATCTTATTGGCACAGGCGATTGCCTGTGTCGACTCACGCGCCTTGGACAATGCAGGCAAGAGTATCGCGATCAAGATGGCAATAATGGAAATCACCACCAACAGTTCGATCAGTGTAAAGCCTGTACGTTTCATGCGTTTATTCCTCTCACCATTTCCGTCTGCTTTTCTGTGTAGCCAATCGCAGTTGTTCCCAATCACCAACCAGTGATCAGGACTTTGATAGCCCCGGCCCCCATGCCGTATTACCAATCACCCACTGCCCCTTATGACGACGCGAGGCGACTTGGTGCGATTTACTGTTGAGCACATCAAGCATCATGTCCGCTGCCTGGTAGCCCATTTCAAAACGATCATTGCCCACACGACAAAGTCCGGGCCAAGTCTCATCGACTTCCGGTGTTTCGTCACAGCAGACCAGACCGTAATCTCTACCGATCATCAGGCCCATTGAAGCTGCAGCCACCATGACCGCATTGGCAGCATGCACGTTGTAAGCTGTAACCACGGTGTCGGGCTTGAGGAGTTGCGGAAGCTGTGTGTAAATCCAACGTTTCTGTTCAGGTTTGGGCCATGAATTGAGACTATGAAAATCCACGCCCTGCTGCGTCACAGTTTGCTTGATGACTTCAAAGCGGTCGATCTGACTGAAGTGTGAAAGAGCTGTTGGCGTGTCGCCTGCCCAGAGCACCTTGCGATAGCCCAGGTTCAGAATGTGCTTTGCCACCAATTGTCCGACATGCGCTTCGTCACGTCTTAGGCAATTGAACGGGCCAAAGCGGTTGGAGTCCACCCAGATGCAATTTGGAATCTGCTCAGACACCCAGTCAGCAATCTCGTCGGTGAATTGACTAA
This sequence comes from Phycisphaeraceae bacterium, assembly GCA_002704825.1. Lineage (GTDB taxonomy): Bacteria > Planctomycetota > Phycisphaerae > Phycisphaerales > Phycisphaeraceae > UBA7800. The sequence goes on along the minus strand of PAIY01000170.1, from coordinate 3,189 downwards.
AGGCAATCAGGCCATCGAGCACACGTTCTTCAAACACACGCGATCGCGTCTGACGCTTGCCCCCGACATCACCAACCCGGACCACACTCAGCAAGTAACCTTCCGATTCAAGCCGGGCGTTGATGCCCAGGAGCAGGACGAATGCTGCCAGATTATGGAAGCGATGCCCGTCTTCATTTCGCAGTAGCAGACCGATCTGCCGGGTGTGTTTGCTGCGGATCGCCCTTGCTGCTGCGTTGGGGACATAGCCCATCTCACGGGCAGCGGTGAGAACTCGCTGACGCGTTTCGGGTCTGAAAAGATGCCCCTGGTCATTGAGCACTTTGCTGACCGTCTGCCAGGAGAGTCCGGCACGCTGGGCGACATTTTTGAGTGTAACAGCCATGTGAACCTTGCTATACGAACGTTATAATCACTTTTATTACGTTCGCATTAATTCTAGACGCCAGCCTTACCAAGTCAAGGATCAATCGCCAACCCTTGCTTGGCATGACATCAAGCCATCCATTCAATCCGGCAGACGGCCTGCGTTCTGACCAACTCCTAAACGGCATAATTTCAGACTGTTAAAAACATGCAAGCAACAAACCTCTGGATATCAGGCCCAAATTCTGACACAATGAAAAAACGATAAAAAGACCTCACCCAGCAAGGAGGTACGCATGCGATCCATTCCCGCCCTCAAAGATTGCATCGTCCTGATTGGCTTGCTCTTGCTCCCAGCGTCAACGTGCATGGGGCAACCGCCGGCTGATGGACTGACCGATGAACAACGCCAGAAAATGGCCATCCACCTTGAGCAGATCGACCCGACGGCTCGCAATGCCTTTCTTGCTGCCCGGGTGATTGATCTGGTTCCCGAGGGATTCAAGCTTGATCCGAAAAAGAACTACATTTACAACTCTGACTATGCTGCCCAACATTTCAGAAAAGGACCCGCTGAATATCGCATCTCACTGCGGCGAGTTGCAATCGACAGCGATCGCGCCAGGGCAGCGGATCGACACGCAAGATGGTTTAAACCTCAGACCAACAATGTGGCCAAGTTCTACGAAAAGAACATGGGCCTTGGCGGACACAGCGTCTGCGTTGCCACCCAATTTCCGGGACATACGCGACTGGTCGAAGCACACTTTGAACGCTGGATCTTCCAAGTCCGACAGGTCGGGATGATCGGCTCGGAAACGCTCAGAAAGATGGGCTTGGAAGGCGACATCGCTTATGACTCCGAAGAGCAGGCAGTCAATGAACTCAAGACATTAGCCCGCAGGATATGGTCCCGCTTAACCATCGTTGAGCACAAGCCCCCCGCCCCACCCAAACCGAAAGTCACCCGAGTTACTCCCCCCAAACAGCCCAAGATCGTCAAGCAACCAACCAGGATTCAGCGCAAAACACCGACAGCGAAACCGACCAATCTCAGTGAGCAGGATCAGCAGTATCTTGAACTGATTGAAAAAATGGACGCGATCCTGCGCCAGGCCGAACAGCCCCTTCAAGAGTCACTGGCCCAGATACGGCTGCTTGCTCAATCTCAAAACAAAATGCGGCAGCAGATGCGTGAACTCTCCAAACTGCGTGCATCGGTTAATGATGATGCATTGAAAAAGAAAATCCAGGAACGCATCAATCACACCGCCAAACTGCTACGCGATACGGCAGGACAAATCCGCGAGGAAACAGCGGCCGCCAAGGCAACAGTCCTCAAAGCCAAGGTAGCTGTCCATGCCATATTCGACCAGGCAGGTTTTGGGGATCTGTACCTTGCTGCCGTCACCAGACGCGAATTAATTGACGCGCGTGTCCAATTGCTTGATGTCCAGATCGCGTTTAATGCCGGCGATCTCAATGGCGCTCAACGTGCTGCCGATGCGATGCGATCCAACTTCCGACTACGCAATCATGCCAACTACATCGACGGGATGGTCCTGCTTCAACAAGGTAAAACGCTTGATGCGTTGGCGGTCTTCCGTAATGCACAAAAGCAAGGCAGCCAGTCTCCGGGCGAAAACTTCAAAGCCCTGGAAAGACGCACTGAGATACACGTCCTTCAGACTCTCAAGAGACTCAGTGCAGAAACCTCACAGGCGTTTGATGATGACTTTACAAACTGGATAAAAGCCAAAGGCGAGTTGAATCAACCCAAGGATCAAACACAATTTGAATGGATGGTCGCGCGGTTTCTCAAGCGTCCCTGGTATGACACGATCAGTGGCGTCACCGGCACCGGCATTGCCGAAGCCGATCAACGCGGCAAGGAAGCAGGGGTTGTTGCTGATGACATGGCGGTTAACCAGGTTGGTTTGAACTTCATCATCGCTTTGCGTGAAAACCTGTCACTCAGCCAAATCCAGAAGCTCTCCACCAATGATCTTCGAGAAGAAGCTGCCAAACGGTGGGGACGCGAACTGCCTGATGAACAAATCAAACGGATGCGCCATGCGATCCATCATGCCATGCAAATGCCTGAACTCAAAGCATTGGCAGATGAAAAGGCGCATCTGCAACGATCCGCCTTCTCAGACAAACTTGCCCAGCAGATTCAACTTCAGGATCGCTGGGCGATGGCAGCGGACGTTGCAGCCATGGGCGCAAGCATGGTCGACAGCTGGACCGTGATGACCACACTTGCCCCGTCAGCAAGAATGAGTTTTGCAGGAACCGGCCAACTGGTCCGCGCAACCGATGTCTCCCAACGCTTCAAGAACACGGTGACGCTGGGCGAGTGGTTTGCAGCATCGCGACCGGTGGAAGGTGCATTGCGCAAACTCAACGAAACCGCTGCAGGCAAGGCAGCCATCCGCGCAGCAGCCAATGTCCAGGACTTTGCCGATCAAGGGGTACTCGAAACCGTCGCTGTCACAGGTGCAAACATGGTGCTCGACACCGGCGCTGCCTACGCTGCCAAGGAATACCTGGGCCAACCCGGTGAAATGCTCGTTGATGCAATCACCACGTTGGGCGTCACCAACCCGCAGCTATACCAAAACGCACTTGAAAAAATGACCAGGCAACGTGTCATTGATTTTGCTGAGTCCATGGGCAAAAAGGCCTTGAAACAACGCGCTCAACTCGCAAAACTCGACAGCCTGGTTGATGAATTGCCTGCCATCGGAGCCGATGCATCGGACCTGGTAAGGTTCCGTTCCAAACTTGATGGTGCAGGACTCGACGTCGATTTGGCGGATC
>PAIY01000169.1 GCA_002704825.1 Phycisphaeraceae bacterium | reverse complement strand
ATTGAAATTTTGTAAGGAATATGAGTAAACTCCTTTAACTTTCGGCTTATATATGTGTGATCGATACACCCTTACCTGTTCTGCTGATTTGCTTCAAAAGACCTTCGGTATAAAAATGGAAGATTTTCAGCCATTTTATAACGCAGGGCCTACTCAAAAACTGCCTGTTATTAAGGTTGAAAACAATCCAGCAGTGAATGAAATGTTTTGGGGACTCATTTTTAATTGGTCTAATAATAAAAAGATCAGCCCCAAGTTGTTTAACCTACCCGGACAATCAGCACTGGAAAAAAAGGCATATCGAAGAGGTTTGGAAGAAAATCGATGCCTCATCATGGCTGATGGCTTCTATCTCTGGAAACAGATCAGTAAGAGACAAAATACTCCATATTACTTTTATCTACCAGATCATTCACCTTTTGGCATCGCTGCCTTATGGGAAGACTATGAGGATATGGATGGAAAAAGTACGCAGTCATTTATCATGATGACTACTGAAAGCTCAAGTGAAGTGGCTCCATACCAGGATGACATGCCCCTGCTTCTCGACCATCAAGCAATGAAAAAATGGCTACAGCCCGACCTGGACATAAATGACATTGAAATAATTCTCAATAAAAAACCTATCGATAGCTTAAAGTTTCATGCAGTAAGTCCAATGATCAGCAATTTAGAAAACAATAAACCTGAACTAATCAAGTCCTCCGTTCCTTCTGACCAGCATGGTAATTACACACTCTTCAGCTAGATACAAGTCTTCGATAACGAGTAAGGATTACTCCTTTTACTATATTTATCCCGACGAATCTTAGATGAAGCCTTTCCCGATGAGTTAGATAGCTTCACTTTCGTCTTTCACTAAGGAAAATTATGCTTTAATTGCGTAATTTGGTCTTATTCAAAATAAGCAATCATGTATAGCACCCACATATCAGGAATAGGTCATTATGTACCTGAAAGAGTTGTTACCAATAAAGACCTGGAGAAATTGATGGATACAACCGACGAATGGATTGTCGAGCGGACAGGTATCAAAGAAAGAAGATGGATCGATCCAGCCACTGATGACATGCCCTCCACCATGGGAACCAAAGCAGCCAAGAAAGCAATTGAAAATGCAGGTTTAAAGCCCTCAGATATTGATTTCATCATATTTGCAACGCTCAGCCCTGATTACTATTTCCCAGGTCCGGGAGTACAGGTCCAGGACCTACTTGGCATCCCTGAGATTGGCGCACTGGATGTTCGGAATCAATGTTCTGGCTTTATTTATGGTCTTTCGGTTGGTGATCAATTCATTAAAACAGGAATGTATAAAAACATTCTACTTATCGGGTCGGAATATCATTCCGGAGGATTGGAAAAATCAACAAGAGGAAGAGGTGTTTCTGTGATCTTTGGCGATGGAGCTGGTGCAGTGGTATTGTCAAGATCTGAAAAGAAAGACAAGGGAATTTTAAGTACACATTTACATGCAGAAGGTAAACATGCCAAAGAACTTGCATTGATAGGACCTGCTACAAACAGGTGGGTAGATACGATCATGAAAGAAAACGATCCCAATGATACCAGTTATTATCCTTACATGAATGGCAATTTCGTATTTAAGCATGCAGTTACAAGGTTTCAGGAAGTCATCTTTGAAGCATTAAAAGAAAATGGACATCAGCCAAATGAAATAGATATGCTCATCCCCCATCAGGCCAATCTGAGGATCAGCCAATTTGTACAAAAAAAACTGGGACTTGAAGATCATCAGGTTTATAATAACATCATGCGATATGGTAATACAACGGCTGCTTCCATTCCCATTGCTCTCAGCGAAGCTCATCTGGAAGGCAAAATAAAAGATAATCACCTTGTATGTCTTGCTGCTTTTGGGAGTGGCTTTACCTGGGCATCTGCATTAATAAGATGGTAAATGCAACAATTAACGGAAGAAGAGTTTAAGGTCCTTCAAGACCATCAATTCCTTTTGACGAAACAGGAAGTTTCCAATAAAATTATTTCCTACCTGGCTGAAATTGAACGAAAAGTTCACCAACAAATTGAAGTAATGGATTTTGACTTCCCTTCAAGAGCCTTTCTTAGGTCTGGGAAAATTTCAAAAGGAGAAAACTATAAATCTTTGCCATATTATATCCTTGATTACCCAAGAATGTTTTCAAAAACAGATGTCTTTGCTTTTAGATCAATGCTTTGGTGGGGGCAATCATACAATTGTACGCTTCATCTCAGTGGTCAGCCTTTGGAAAGGGCAAGAAAACAACTCATTGAACGTTTAGAAAAAGAGCATAACATCTACTTTTGTGTTCATCCAAATCCCTGGGAATATCATTATGAACAATCTAATTATAAGCTTGTTACTGATTTAAACAAAAATGAAATAATCCATCACATTGATCAACATCATTTCATTAAGATTAGCCGAAAAATTCCGCTTGAAAAGTGGGATTATTTTTCTGATTTTACGTTAAAATCACTGAATCTATTTTTGAATTTTATCCGCTGAGATGTCATTAAGAGCTTCCATACTTTTTTTTCTTTTACTTCTTTTACGTACCAGTTGGGGCCAATACCTTGAAACAGACAACTATGTTTTCAGGGAGGACTCTTTACCTGATGGTAAGTTCATTGCAAAGTTTGGAAATGGTCGCAGAGCCATCCAAGGGGAAATACTCAACGGAAAGAAAACTGGATTATGGAAGTATTATTATGAAGATGGTCAGCTCAAAGAGACTATTAACTTCGAAAACGGAGAAAAAGATGGAATCCATCGCAGGTATGATAAGTATGGCATACTTATCAGTGAAACCGAGTATGAAGATGGTATTTTAAGTGGGAAATACCATGAATATTATGACAATGGAGCACTGGCCTTAGAGGGGCATTACAAAAACGGAAAGAAAGACAGTCTTTGGACAGAATATCTGGACAGTGGAAACCCAAATTTTGTAAAGAGATATGAAAACGGCTTTCCTGATGGGAAATGGACTTTTTATTATGCCTATGGACGGGTAAAAGCCATAGAATATTATAAAATGGGAACCGAAACCGGAACCTGGACCACCTATCACCCAAACAAGCAAAAAGAGAAAGAAATCACTTATGAAAACGGATTACGCTCAGGACCTTATTTTGAATTCTATGAGGATGGCACAAAAAGCGTAGAAGGGACTTACAAGCTTGATCTAAAGACTGGAAAATGGCTAAGCTTCTATCCGGATGGCAAGTTGTACTCTATTGGAGACTATATCCATGGGGAGAAGGAAGGAATATGGAAATATTTCAGTAAAACTGGTGCACTTCAGGAAGAAGGAACTTATCGTCATGATGAGCGAGTAGGACAATGGATCTACTACCACAACTCTGGTAAACCCGAAATGATCGGATCATTTAAAAATGACAAAAAAGATGGTCTTTGGGGTCTTTTCTACGAAAACGAGCAACTAAAGCAAGAACAAAACTGGGTCATGGGTAAACTGATGGGAGTCACTGACTTTTATACCATCAAAGGAGAGAAACGAAACCCTGGTACTTTATCCGATGGAACCGGATCGTTAATTACCTATACTCCGGATGGGAGGATCCAAAGTGATTATCAATATGTAAACGGCGTTCTTCATGGAAAAACCCATGTGTACTTTTTGAATGGAGACACAAAAGAAATTGGTCAATATTCGAACGGTGAAAGAGACGGTACCTGGACCCAGTTCCATGAAAATGGAAGGATTGCATCTGAAGGGAAATATATCAATGGCCAACAAACGGGGAAATGGCGATACTACAATCAGCGTGGGAAACTGATCAGCATTGTAAATCATAATAATTCAGAATAACGTCAGCAATGAATCGATGGCATTGACTGTTTCGAAAGGATGACTCCAGGGAATAAAATGATCTACTCCTTTGAGATATCTTATCCTCACCACAGAATCCTGCATCATCTTTGCAACAAACCCGGCATTTTCAACAGGAACAAAACGATCATTTGTTCCATGGATCACCACCGTAGGTAAGTTAACCTTTCTCCAATCAGGAATCATTTCTTCCAATTCTTTCTTCAAGGGAACAATCTCCTCATTACTCACCCAAAAATCTGTAGGAGTAACCAAATCACCTAACCATGTTTTAATCCACGACCGATACCATTCATACTTCTCCATCTCAGGATCAATGGATGGTGCCAAAAAGATCAAAGCCTGCGCTAACCCCTGATAATTCATGGCCATTTTTGCTATAACCGGGCCCCCAAGGGAGTGCCCTACTAAAATCTTAATCCGATGATCAAACTGGTCAAGCGCTTTTTTGATAAAATATGCTTGATGATCTATTGATGGTTCCGCTTCGCCATAATCTGAATACCCAAACCCAGGCCTGTCTAATGAGACCATATCATACTTCTCTTGCAATGAATCCTGCACTAGAAAATGGCGAAAATCATTCCATGATCCGGGTGATCCATGAATGAAGACAACAAGTACATCATGAGCATTGTCAGTATAAACCAAATGAATTGAGTGATTATCAATCCTCACGGTATCAGAAGTTAATTTCCCATCAAACCTTCTCAACAACTCTTTCATGTCCTTCTCGGGTAATTGAAACTGCATGCATGCAGTCAGAATGATCCAGACCAATGGATAAAATCTTCTCATATCATTTATAAATTAAATGAATATACCGATGTTTATTAAATTGGCTTTTAAACTGCAACGTATGAAATATCTCTTTATCTCAGTATGCTGTGCGATCTTCATGAGTTGTCAGGCCCAGATTGCTGTTAGGCATGACTACTTTGAGACAGACTTTAGTCCTTATGATACTTACATGATCAAGTCTTTTAGATTGAATGGTAAAGAAATTGATCATGAATTTAGCATCCGGACTCGCCTGCTTGTTGATAAACTTCACCAGAAAATGAAGAAATTTGGTTTTGATCATAGCGAGGAGGGAGATTTCTATTTCACCTATAACATGAAAGTTGATACCTTGCCCATCGGATTTCAACGTCCGAGCGGACCATTGCCTGAGGACGTCGTCGCAGACATAACAATAGAAATATTTGATGAAGAATATGACGAGAGGCTCTTTGTTGGAAACATATATGGCTTATTGGTAGAAGACAAAAAAAACGGAAATACTATAAAAAAGACTTACAAAAAGCTTTTTCGCGATCTTGAAAATTAAGTATGTCTTATTTTTATCAACCTGAAATCCTGACTTATCCCTTTCTTGAAGAAGATGAGTTCACTCATTGTTCGAAAGTGCTAAGAAAAAAAGAAGGTGACATCATAAATGTGTTGGATGGAAAAGGTAACCTGGCTGAGAGCAGACTGAAACATATCAGCAAGAAAAAGGCTGAGTTAGAGATTCTTCACATTCTTAAAATTCCCAAAAAAGCATTCACAACTCATCTGGCCATTGCTCCCACCAAAAATCAGGATAGAATAGAATGGTTAGTTGAGAAATCCGTTGAACTCGGAGTAGATGAGATTAGTTTCTTCATAACTTCAAATTCCGAGAGACCCAGGATCAATATCAAACGAATAGAGAAAAAGGTAGTGAGTGCACTCAAGCAATCTAAAAGCGGCTACTTAACCAAGATCAATCCACCATTAAAATTTTCGGAATTCATTCGAGAAAATGGGGAAACAGAAAAATACATTGCTATCGTTGAGAAGGGGCTTCCCTATTTTTCAGATGTATTAAAACCTTCAGGAAACTACCTTATTCTTGTTGGACCTGAAGGTGATTTTACCAAAGAGGAATCTCATCTTTGCAAGGAACTTGGTTATACCAAAGTATCGCTTGGGAGCACGGTATTAAGGACAGAGACAGCTGGCTTAATGGCCGTACATTTTACGAATGTAGTCAATGCTTACTGAATGGCCTGGTATGAGAACCTGTAATTCTTACCCCCCAGCTGGTAGCGTCCAGAAAAGTTTAGAGACGTTAGTTGGTCTACTAGGATATAATTAAGAGTGCCACCGTCAAACAATAAGGAGTCAGTAAAAAAATCATCAACAGACGAAGGTGTCATTCCTCCATAGATTACCGTATCATACAAATTACACCCACTTGTTGGTGTAAGCTCATAACAATTGATAGAGTCAAGAGGAGCCAGCTGAATAATCTTAAAAAGGAGTCTAACACTATCTGTACAGTTATCAAGAGGCATATTGACACCATCCACAGAATAACTGGTCCGTATCCAGGATTTCATGCTATCCGGGGCATTTCCTCCGGCCAAAAGTCGAACAATCTGGTGATCATAAAACCCCGGAGGAAGGTTATCGTCCTGACAAGAGACGGCTCCTACAATAACCAGACATAAGATTACTTTTTTCATGATTTAAACTTGCCTTTCAGCATGGCAAGCTTTGCTTGTAAATCTCCATCATTTTCAGGCTCACTTTGCTTCTTACCAGGCTTGGGTTTTCCAAAAGGATCAGACTTCATCGAAAGAGAAATTCTTTTCCTCTGAACATCAACTTCCATAACAGTCACCTGCACCTTTTGTTGCAATTTAACTGTTGATGCAGGATCAGAAACAAATCCATCAGATAAATGACTAATATGTACCAGCCCATCCTGATGAACACCTATATCCACAAACGCACCAAACTTTGTAATATTGGTCACTATACCCGGCAATTTCATTCCAGTTTTGAGGTCACTCATTTCATGCACCTGATCCGAAAACGAGAAGACTTCAAATGCTGCCCTCGGATCCCTGCCGGGTTTTGCCAGTTCCTCTATAATATCCCTCAACGTTGGCAAACCAAGATTGTCCGTTATATACTTATTCAGGTTAATGGATTTTCTCAAATGATCATCTTTCACCAGGTCCTTTACATTGCATCCCAGGTCTTTAGCCATTTGATTGACTGTTTCATACCGCTCCGGATGGACAGCACTTTGATCAAGCACATTTGCGGCTCCATTAATCCTTAAAAAGCCAGCTGCTTGTTCAAAAGCTTTGTCACCTAACCTGGGAATTGCCTTCAGGTCATCTCTCTTTTTAAATGGACCTACCTGATTTCTGTGATTGACAATGTTCTCAGCCAATTGTGGACCAAGGCCCGATACATAGGTGAGCAATTGCTTACTAGCTGTATTCAATTCGACGCCCACATGGTTAACACAACTCATCACCACATCATCAAGTGATTCTTTGAGGTGAAGCTGATCTACATCATGTTGATATTGTCCAACACCAATAGACTTGGGGTCAATCTTTACAAGTTCCGCCAGTGGGTCCAACATCCTTCGACCAATAGAAACAGCTCCTCTGACTGTTAAATCATAGTCTCCAAATTCCTCGCGTGCTGCCTCGGAAGCTGAATAGATGGATGCTCCACTTTCATTTACTTGTACAACCAATATATCAGAAGGTAAACCTAATCCCTTCACAAATTGCTCTGTTTCTCTCCCTGCAGTTCCATTGCCGATCGCAATTGCTTCTACCTGATAGGTGGTCACCAACTCTTTAATTTTGGATCCGGCACCCGAAATGTCTTTCTGTGGTTCATTTGGATATATGGCCGTGTGATATAGGAGCTTTCCCTGCTTATCCAAACACACTACCTTGCAGCCCGTCCGAAAACCAGGATCTATGGCCAGGATGGATTTTTGTCCAAGTGGAGGAGCCATCAATAACTGCTTAAGGTTTTCGGCAAATACATGGATAGCATCCTGATCTGCCTTCTTTTTTGAAGAAAGTCTGACTTCTGTTTCCATGCTGGGTTTAATCAACCTTTTATAAGCATCAACGAGAGAAAGGTCCACTTGATCTGAAGCCTCATTGTTTGATTTCAATAGCTGTCGCCTAATGATGTCAATACCGGATTCTTCCGGAGGTTGAATTTCCATTGAAAGAAAACCTTCCTTTTCTCCTCTCCGAATAGCAAGCAAACGATGAGATGGAATGGCTTTAAGTGGCTCCTCCCACTCAAAGTAATCTTTGTATTTGGCTGCTTCTGCTTCTTTGCTTTTGAGGAGTTTGGACTTAACAATTCCTTCAGCAAGAAAAAGCTTTCTTATTTTCTTACGGATTTCGGCATCTTCACTTACCCATTCTGCCATAATATCTCTTGCCCCCTGAAGTGCCTCTTCAACACTGGCAACTTCCTTCTCTTTATTCACAAATGTTTGAGCCTTATTGATGACGTCAAAGGACTGCTGGGTCCATAGCATTGTTGCCAGCGGCTCTAATCCTCGTTCCTTAGCCACCGAAGCCCTCGTCTTTCTTTTTGGCTTATAAGGAAGATAAAGGTCCTCCAGAGAGGTCATGGTTTCCACTTCCCTAATCTTCCTTTCAAGCTCGGGGGTTAGTTTTCCCTGTTCATCAATAGATTTGAGGATCGCCTCTCTTCTCTTATCAATTTCCCTGAGCTGAGTTACCCGATCCCTTACATCGGCCACCTGAACTTCATCCATACTTCCAGTCACTTCCTTACGGTACCTCGAAATAAAAGGAACTGTCCCTCCCTCATCAAGAAGTTGGATTGTTTTTTCAACGAAATGAGGTTTAAGTGAAAGCTCTTCAGCTATCTTATTGGCATAGTTTATCATCCCACGATCATTTTGCTTTAAAATTATGCGGATTGAAAATTTATTTGAGTACGAATGTGTTGTTAATAAGAAAGAAGTTTTCCACAATTTTATAAAATGAAAATTAAGAAGAGAGAATTGATCGAATGGGCCGTCTTAATTGTTGTTGGAGGTACCCTTTACCTGACCGGATTACATACCGAAGTGATTGGTCAACTACAGCGCATTGTCCTTTCTACTGGCATTATCTCCCCTGAAATTGATCAGGAAAGTACCATCGATGCTTCTTATCAATTCTACCTAGAAGACTTTGAAGGAAAAACCATCCCTTTTACCTCATTTGAGGGGAAGACCGTTTTCCTGAATTTCTGGGCCACATGGTGTCCCCCGTGCATTGCTGAAATGCCGGATATACATAATCTCTTTGATCAAGTTGGGAATGAAGTCCAGTTTGTCATGATCTCACTTGATAAAGACAGAGAAAAAGCAAAAGCATTTGTGAAAAAGAAAGGATATAGTTTTCCTACCTATTTCCTCTCATCACCGCTCCCATCAGTATATGATCCTTCGGCTATCCCAACGACCTATGTGATCTCACCCCAGGGTGAAATTAAAGCCACTCATCATGGAATGGCTAAATACAATACGGATGATTTCAAGGCGTTCCTTTCAGGGCTTTAACTGAAAATGGGCTTGATACTACAATTTGAAGAATATCTTCTTTTGATAGAGCCAATAGCACAGGTACCAATAGATTCCAAAAATGGCTATCGACCCAATGATCAACTGTAGAACTTCCGGAGTATTAAACCAGCCAGTTATACCACCTGTAATGGCTCTGACATATCCATGTAACCACCTGTAGCCAATAATTTCAAAAACCACATAAATGAAAATAGAATTCATACCTACAATTGTGAAAAACTTAAGGTACTTTTTGTGATCCCTCATATCAATCCACCAATAACAAAAAACCAAGCCCAGCAAACACCACCCTAAAGAAGCCAATGTGAAAGAGCTTGTTGCGATGCGCTTTATTATGGGTGTAATAGAAATCCAATCCAATACATAGCCAATAAAAAGTGTAATCATTGCCCATATAATTACAGGACGTATCTGGTCTTTATTATTAAGTAGCCATTTGCCAGCCAATGCACCCCCTATGGTATGAACTGACGTTGGCAGACAGTTGATCGCTACCCAGCCGCCACCATTAATTTTATTCATTAAAATTAGATCCACCCAGTTCCCGAAATTATGTTGATCAGTAAAAGGCTGATCAAACCCAGGGATGCCAACAAACCGATACAGTACTTCTGTTAGCAACAACAACCCAACACAAAACAATATCTGTTGTAAATAAGACCACCTAAAGACCAGAAATGCGATGAGCATTGTAAATGAAAGCTGGGTAAGTACATTCCATAACTCAAAAGACAATCCATCTGTTCTGACCGCATAATCCAATACACCCCAAAAAAACAGCCATCCTGATCTCTTCAATGCTTTAATAAAGGAATCATGCCAGGATCTCCCATTGGCATATTGCTTGTTTAGGGAGAAAGCCATGGCAGTCCCTGCAATAAACATGAACCCTGGCTGTATCAAATCCCAAAACCTGAGACCGTTCCAGGGATGGTGATGAAACTGCACAAAAAAGTCATGAATAAACCCGTCTGTATATTTAGTAATTCCAAAAAGACCGGATGCATCCATGGCAAGAAGAACCATGATAAAACCTCGCAGAAAATCAAGGGAAAGTAGCCTTTGAGAGGCTTTCTGTAGTTCAGGAGTTGCTGTCATCTATTTTAAATTT
>PAIY01000168.1 GCA_002704825.1 Phycisphaeraceae bacterium | reverse complement strand
GGAGCCCCACACAGGCTCCTCATTTTTTTATTCCAACAACCATTCGCTTAAATGACAACTTACAAGACACGAAGAGCACGAAGGCCACGAAGAAAGACAACGATATTCGTGTAACAAAACAAAATTAGCTAACGCTAGAATCACACTGGAAAATGATGAATCAGCAAAGAGTCAGACATTGCCTTGGCTTCGTGTCCTTCGTGTCCTTCGTGCTCTTCGTGTCCTTCGTGGTAAAGTTGGAAAATAACATCCTGCCTTATGTGTAAAAAATTACCTCTGCCCACTTCACTCTAAGCAACTCTACACGTCTGAGACATTTGCGTGTACAATTCTGATCAGAATGTCTAACCCTGCAATCGAACTTATCATCTGGACCGACGCCAACCGGGTGCCGTTGGCTAAGGCCATCATCGACCAACTTGCTGACCGTGCGACGTTTCTTGCTGTAGGCGGTGAACGTCAGTCTGCGGTGACGGACTTGGCGCGTGATCTGGAATTACCGTTTGATGATGATCTGCGCAAGCTCATTATTGATCATCCCCCTGCCGGGTTGTTGCTGCTGTCCAATGAGGAAGTTTCGATCAAGGAACTGACCGCCAGCGCGGAGGATCAGATGATGGTCCACGCGATTGAGCCGGTGACGAGCACGATTCCGCAGGTGAATCCGACGACAATCCAATGTGGGTTGCTCCCCCGCTTTGAGCAATGCTCGGGCTGGGCGCAGGCGGCGGACCCATTATCGTCACTGGGGCAGCTGGATCAGATTCACTATAACAACCTGAGCCCGCAAACGGATGCTTCGCTTTTCGCCAAGTTGGTGGATAGCTGGGAGCACATTCTGAGCATGGTGGAAATGCCCACCGATGTCGATGCGGTGCTGACCAGCAACGTTGCCATCCCCGAGAGTCTGGAAAAAATCACCGGGCATCTGTCCATTCAGGCACGCCTTGCAAGCGGCGGGTGTATCCAGATGGTCCTCAGTGATCAGGCTGCCATGTCGCGGCGTCAGATGATGCTGTTGGGTAATGACGGTCAGATCATCGTCACCGACACGCAATACCAACTTTATCAACCCGATGGCACGCTCATCGACCAGTGGGAGAGTCAGGACGCCCCACCGAGCTATGCACAGCTCATCGCGGAGAACTGGTTTGAAGTGCTCAACAAGCCTTACGCCCAGGTCGCAGATGAAGAAGTCCGACTCAAACGCCGCAAGGCTGCCTTGGGGTGTGCGCATGCCTGTTTGATCAGTGCCCGCACCGGTGAGTCGGAAACGCCGGGGCGTGTGTTGGAGTTGCAGGTTTAAGAGCGTGTCACGTCCCTGGGACTCAAGTCCCTCGGGCTTTAGGTGGTGACACCAAGCCAGATGTTGGATCAATGTCTTCTCACAATGTTCAGATGAACGTTACGAGTCGGAAGTTTTGTTTCTGATTCACCTTGACAAGCTTTGAAACATATCGATAATACCCATCTGCCTGTGATCCAGGCCGACTGTGACAAGGTTAAGTCAGTTAATCGTAACTGCTTGATTGACAAGACCGTGGCACAGACAAAAGCATCTTGCATCCTTAGCCGGCTTGCTTGATGCCTCAGCCAGGATCAGGTGCCGGCTCCCTTCAATTCGGTCATTCACATGATCGGCTTCGCTGGGTGGCGGAGTAAGCATTGGCCCGTGGTGTAATGGCAACACTCCAGTTTTTGGTACTGGCATTCCTGGTTCGAGTCCAGGCGGGCTAGCTTTTTTTAAGCAACACTGTCACCCAGGAACCTTTGATCATGACTGATCAGGCCCGTCAACCGATTGATCCGCCCGTCGATGCCATCATCATGGCAGCAGGCAAAGGCACCCGCATGAACAGCGAGCTGCCCAAGGTGCTGCTGGATGTCTATGGCAAGCCGATGGTCCAGTGGGTCGTCGATGCGTGTCTCCAGGCCGGATGCGATCGCGTGATCGTGGTCATCGGCTTTAAGGGTGATCAGGTCAAAGCTGCCCTTTCCCAATATGAGCAGTGTTACTTTGTCGAACAAACGCAGCAACTGGGTACTGGTCATGCAGTCATGATGGCCAATGACCTTTTTGATCCGTCAACCTCGCGCGATGTTTTCGTGCTCGGTGGCGATGGTCCGCTGATTCGTGCACAGACGTTGGATCAACTCTTGCAGGTTCATCGCGAAGGAAACTTCCCCGCCTCCCTCGCAACGGCTGTGATTGATGATCCCACAGGCTACGGCCGTGTGATCCGCGACAGCGATAACACGTTTAAAGCGATTGTTGAACAGAAAGACGCCACGGAAGAACAATTGGCAGTACACGAGGTGAATCCCAGTTACTACTGCTTCAAGTCCGACGCGCTGTTTGCCAAGCTTTCGCAAATCAAGCCCAACAACCAGCAGGGTGAATATTACCTGACGGATGTACCGGGCATTTTAAAGTCCGAGGGAAATGCCGTGGGCGTCGTGGATGCGGTGCCCAAGGACGACGTGCTGAGTATTAACACGCGTGAGCAGCTTGCGGAAGTGGACCGCATTTTACAAACGCGAATGGCCCAAAAGTGATTGGGGAATAAATCATGAGCCGTGCTGATCGGGATGAACTTAAAATTTTCTGCGGGCGTGCCTCGCGTGACCTGGCGGAGCGCATCTGCCGCTACCTGGACTTACCTCTGGGACAGGGTCACACGGACATGTTCCCGGATGGCGAATTGATCGTGAAGATCGAGGAAGACGTCCGTGGTCGCGACTGCTTTGTGGTGCAGTCAAGCTATCATCCGGTCAATGCGCATCTGATGGAGATGTTGATTTACATCGACTGTCTGCGTCGCGCCTCAGCCAAGCGGATCACCGCGGTGATTCCTTACATGGGTTACGCCCGTCAGGACCGTAAGGATGAAGGTCGCACACCGATCACCGCCAAGCTGGTTGCGAATTTGATCTCGCACGCCGGTGCCGACCGCGTGGTTGCGATGGACTTGCATGCTGCACAAATCCAGGGCTTTTTCGACATTCCCGTGGATCACCTCAACGCTTCACCGGTCATCGTCCGTCACCTGATGGGCATGCGGGAAGAACTCGGTGACATCGTGCTTGTGAGCCCTGACGTGGGTAACGTCAAGACCGCCAAAGCCTACGCCAACTGGCTCGGTGGCGATCTTGCCATCGTCGACAAACGTCGCAAGTCCGGCACGGAAGTCGAATCGGCCAACCTCATCGGTGAAGTCAAAGGCAAGACCGTCATCATGGCGGACGACATGATCTCAACGGCAGGCACCATGTGCGAAGCGGCCAAGCTGGTCATGGAACGTGGCGCCAAGCAGGTCATCGCCTGTTGTACACATGCCGTCCTCGTCGGCTTGGCCATGGAACGTCTTGCAGAATCACCCATCAGCAAGATTCTTATCACCGACACCATCCCGGCTGGCACCCGCTGCAAGCCCATCGAAGACAAGATCGTTCAACTGAGTGTTGATGAAATCCTCGGCGAAGCCATTCACCGTATCCATCACAACTCATCCGTGTCGAGCCTGTTCCGTACCTTCTCGACTGCTCCCCGTTAACCCCCCGGAACCCCGGAAGCCCCCGGAAGTTTCCCAAGTGAAAATGGGACTTGCCGGATTTAGAACATCAACAATAAGTCAACAAAAAGACAGAACAAAGAAAAGGATAAACACTATGAGCACTGCAACCATCCCCAGCATCGAAGCAACCGTTCGCGAGCGTACCGGTAGCCGTTACACTGCCCGTCTCCGCGCCGAAGGCCGCATGCCCGTCGTCGTCTACGGTCACGGCCTGGAACCGGCTCACCTGTCAGTGGACACCGACGAAATCAATGAACTGCTGCATCATCATGCCCATCTGCTGAACATCAAGATCGACGGCAAGGAAGAAACCGTCGTTCTCAAGGACGCACAGTGGGATCACATGAGTTCCAACATCATTCACCTGGACCTCGCCCGCGTGAACCTTTCCGAAGAAGTCACCGTCGAAGTCGAACTGACCTTCACAGGCGATGCCGTGGGTCTGAAGACCGCTGGTGCCATCCTCGAACACCCGATGGCCAACATCGAAGTCACCTGTAAAGCCAGCGACATTCCCGAAGTCATCAAGGTCGATGTCTCAGCGCTTGAAGCAGGCGAATCCCTGACTGTTGCTGATCTGAAACTGCCTGCTGGCGTTGTCGCTGCAACTGACAGCGAAGCCGTTGTCGCAACCGTCCAGGTCATGGCAGAACAGCCCGAAGAAGAAACAACCGAAGCAAGCGATGCCGAACCCGAAGTCATCGGCCGCCCCGCCAAGCAAGAAGACGAAGACTAATTTTCAGTTTTCAGTCATTACGATTTACAAAAAGACCTCGTGTCCATCACGGGGTCTTTTTTTGTAGACTGTGAATTGAATTTCGGATTTCGGATTTCGGATTTCGGATTTCGGACGAATGGTAAGCCGCTTGCGGTTTAGCGCATCAAGCCGCCAGATGAACAATGTGAATCTGACGGGTCATACACCAAGGATTTTTGACACATGTACATCATCACCGCCCTGGGCAATCCGGGTAAGGAATACGAAAACACCCGTCACAACGCTGGCTTTCTCGTTGCAGACGCCCTCATTGAAAAGTTCGGCTTAACGCAGGGACCAAGCAAGTTTCACTCCGTCATGTATGAAGGCAACATCGGCGGTGAACGTGTCATGCTCCTCAAACCCACCACCTTCATGAACAAGTCCGGCGTGGCGGTCGGCGAAGCCATCAACTTCTACAAACTCGATCCGCAAACCGACCTGATGGTCCTCGTCGATGACCTTGCCCTGGACAGTGGCAACATCCGCATCCGCGCATCAGGTTCGGCAGGTGGCCACAACGGACTCATCGATATCGAACGCGCCTTGGGCAGCAAAGACTACCCGCGTATGCGCATCGGCATCGACGCCCGTGGTCGCATCCCCCAGGTCAAATACGTCCTTGGCCGCTTCACCGAAGAGCAGTTGGCTAACCTCGACGACGCCAAGCACGACGCCTGCGCCGCCATCGAATGCTGGCTCAAAGAAGGTTTGCCCAAGGCGATGAGCACGTATAATTCACGCAATGGCTAAGCACATTGACACACATAAACAAATCAGGAACATGCCTGTTTCCAAACGCCCGACGATGATTCCGTTGTTCCCCACAGGCGCACGATATTTTCAATCCTGGCGTTCAGTGAGATGGTTTATTCTCATGCTCATTCCCATCTGGTCAAGTGCAATTGCAGCCGCAGTTAGAAAACAGTCAATCATGATGATGATTCTCATCTGTCTGATTGGCAGTGGCTTTACAGCGATTTTGTTCGTGTCTTACTGCTCCGAAATGATTTCCTCCAACCTGGGCACCTATTTCAAAAAGACAGAACCCATTCGCTATTGGCTACAGATCATTGTTCTGGTCATCATCTATGCAGCATTCGCCATTGCTGGATATCAAGCATAAAACAAACTAATTGGGAACACCTCATGCCCACGAACATCCAAGACAAAATGACACCCCAAGTCGATGGCTTTATCCGCAAGAACAAGCAGTGGCAAGCTGAATTGCAGGCACTGCGCGAGATCGCGTTGTCCTGCGATCTCACCGAAGAGATCAAGTGGCGGCAACCGTGTTACACCACCGACGGCAAGAACGTCGCCCTACTGGGCAACCTCAAAGACTGCTGCACGCTCAGCTTTCTCAAGGGCGCGTTGCTGGATGATCCCAAAGGCTTGCTTGTAGCACCGGGTGAAAACTCACGCTCTGCGCGGTATTTGAAATTCACGGATGTGGATCAGATCAACAAACAGAAAACGCTGATCAAAGCCTATCTCAAACAAGCCATCGACAACGAAAAGGCGGGCAAGCAGGTGGATCTGAAATCTGATGCCCAACTGAACATCCCCGCTGAACTTCAAGCCAAGTTTGATGAAGATGCCAAGTTCAATGCAGCCTTCAAAAACCTCACCCCGGGCAGACAGCGTGGCTACATCCTGCATTTCACTTCCGCCAAACAATCCAAGACCCGAACCTCCCGCATTGAGAAATGCATGCCTCGAATTTTCGAAGGTATTGGCTATAACGAGTACACCAAATAACAAACCCCGCATTGATTGAAATACGGGGTTTGCTTCATGGTATCGGTACTGTTTCGAAAGAAGCTTTTCTGTATGCTTTTGTGAGACTGTGGTATCAGCCCGGATCGGCTCGACACGAGCCGGCTCGCGGAGGCAAAACATACAACTCAGGTGGACTTATCGCAGCCAGATGGATCGGCAACGGGGGTTGCCATAGGACGTGAAGTCCAGGCCTTCTTCTTTGAGGACTTCGTCGAGTTCTTCAACGGTGAATTCGTAGCCATCACCTTTGGCTGCTTCGACGAATTTTTCCTTGCTTTCGAGTTGGTTATAGCGGTATTTGATTTCCTTGTCTGCACCACCAGCCAACAACAGCTTTTCAACATCTTCCTTTGACATGATTGATACTCCAACGCTTACGTACACAATTTGCGTGCTGTGGATCAAAGGCTTGGATGTTCGTCTGACAATTTGGGTCAAACTTCAGTCACATATTACAAATCTCTGCCATTCTATCAAGGGACATCATGATATTTTTACAAATCACCGGTGATGATCCAGGCGTGGCCGTCGGGGAATGTCGGTGTCGGGGCAAGTTTGGACCATGCTGCATTGCAGTTGAAAGGGTCTGGTCGAAACGCGGCCAAGGTGATCGGGCGATGTGAACATAGCCGAGCCATTTTGGCTCGGTTGCCTTGGATAATGACTCGAAAGATGCACAAGGCAACCCGTACCACGGGAGTGGTACGGCTTTGGGGGAGGGCAAGTTCCTTTGATTGTGCAAAATGTAACGGCACGTTGTGCGCAAACAACAAGACCCGCGTTCGATTGGAACACGGGTCTTGCATAATTGGCTTGGTTTCAAGTCGGACTTGGGGTTATTCCAGCAAGTCAGATTGAATGCGATCAGGCAGGCGTCACTTCGATAAAACGCGAGACACTCTTGAGATCGTTGATGACGTCAGCAGATGCAAAGATGACGCCCTGTTCACCCTGAACGCCTTGGGCGGGGTGAATCTTGACCATGCGTTGGATCCAGGGGCGGCCACCACGGGTCTTGTAGCGGAGCTTGGAGTCAGCAACTTTGTCCAGACGCTTCTTCTCAGCCTTGATGCTTTCATCCTTGGCCAAGACGCGACGCAGTGTTTTGATTGCGGCTTCGTTGGTGGGCTGCTTGACAACCTTAACCTGAACGTTGGTGCCGATTTGGATATCCATATCTAATTCCTCTTCAATTCGCAGTGAGTCGGGTATTATGAGGTTTTTATTTGGGGTTGTCAACTGGAAAAAGGCAAGGGATTGGGGATTAGGGATTGGGGATTAAGGTAAAGACATTTCAAGTTCGCAAACACATTGTCATGGCTGCCTTGCCCCTAATCCCAAATCCCTAATCACTAATCCCTTACATCAATCAATACTGCCGCCGCGACCGGTTGACCTGGATGTTGTCGTGACCGGGGATGATCAGGTCGGCAATTTCAACGATTTCCATCATGCTATCCATGGCAGCCTGGGCGTCATAAGCACCACGCAGGACACGCCCCTGCTCCAGATGCTCCTGGGTGGCAATGGCGTCGCCGGCAATGACGACCGTGTGACCGGGTAAAGCCAGCAAAAGGCCACAGGTCCCGGGCGTAAAACCGTAGGACGGGAAAAGGTCGACCCCGCGAGCCAGTTGATCCGGTGCGGACTTGAACTTTTTAAGGAGTTCAATATCACGCTTGAGAATCTCCCAGCCATCGGACTCTTCTTCTTCGAGTTGGAATTGCTCGATGAGATGTCGGCCGATGGCTTCGCGTTCGGCTTCGCAGATGTACCAGTTGGCATGCTCCAAACCGACGAGTCCCCAGCGGTGAGCAGGTCGGAAGTTGGTGAGAAAGACATCGGTGACATCCTTAAGGGCAATGCCTGCACGCTCGGCCAATCGAGCGCCGATGACCTGGGCAGGTAAACCCGGGTCGACGAGAATCACCTGTTTTTCACTGCGGATAAGCGTGCAGGTGCTGTGTGCGGATCGGGTGGCACCAGCTTCATTCCAAAGCTCATGCCGACTCAGGGCACCGATACTGATAATGCGATAATCCATGTTTACTTCTCTAAAACAAAATCAAACGCACCTTTATTGGATCAGGTGCGTTGGGGGTTCAATGGGTTCGTCGGGACAAAGATGGTACAGCCGACTTAATATGGGTCAACCGACTTGAGCAGTTGCTCCTTGGTCATCTTCTTGAGTTTCTCGACGACCAGGTCAGGCAGAAGTGAGGTCAGACGATCAATCTTGCCCCCTGCTGCAATCTGTTTGATCAGGGACGAACTGGTAAAACCGTAATTTTCACCGGTCATGATGAAGACGGTTTCGATGTCGCCCACCGCACGGTTGGTCAAAGCCAACTGAAATTCGTGATGCAGGTCGGTGACATTTCGCAAGCCACGCAGGATCACCGTCGCCCCGACCTGTTGTGCGAAATCCACGGTCAATCCCTTATAGGATTGGACGGAGACATTCTGGCAGTGTTCATCGACGATCTGTTGAATCATCTCGACGCGCTCGTTGGGGGGGAAGATGACGTTCTTATCCGGGTTCCGCCCCACTGCCACGATCAATTGATCAAAGAGGGGTTCAGCCCGTTGGATGACATCCATGTGGCCATTGGTTATCGGGTCGAAGGTCCCGGGAAACAGCGCAATTTTGGGTTTCTGTGACATCCCAACAGTATAGCAAGTGCTTTGAAACACTGAATATCTATCACAGCTAGCACAATCGTTACAACCGGACTGCGATATTTTAATTTTGTCTCAAGTTGTGTTCTTTTATTTGCATGTAAAAGCTAAGTTATGGAGAGTCCACAAGAGTTTTGTTTGGGAGAACGCACTCTTGTATGCATCGGGAGAAAATTGTAGAGACTGCGAAAGGTGTAGACCCTCATGATGAAAACCATCTCCAGAACATTGGCTGTCGCGGCATTAGTGTTAATGCCCACTGCTGCATTTGCAGGTGGAATCGACTTTGGCTCAACTGAAAACGGTAGTTCACGTCCCAGCTGGGGTCGTGCAGCCGGTGCCAGTTGGGGTATGAGTGGATTCCTCACTGAAAACATCAACAAGTTTGGTGCACAAGGTAATCCAATCAGCATTACCTCGTCATCCGCCAACACGTATGACCCCATTGCCGGGTTTGGCGCAACCAACGCCGACTTCCTTGGCTACCAGACTGGTGGTCCCAACGGCACCCGACTGATCTACGACCGCCTGGCTGCCAACCTTGTGGCACATATCCTGGGTGGTGACACGGATGATCAGATCGATGATGCCCCGGACATGCACGACCGGTTCAGCTTCTATCGCCCTGAAATCTCCGGCGGTCTCTTTGACACCGGTGGCAATTCGGGCACCCAACTGAACATTCCCGACATCCCGGATCCGACCCCCACACCGGAACCCACCAGCGCTGCCCTCATGGGTCTGGCTGCATGGATGATCGGCCTGCGTCGCCCAGCACGCACCCGCCACAGCTAAGGATGGCTTTGGCTTAGAAGTAACAAAATTTTGCTGCTCAATTCCCGCAATTGAGTATGCAGTCTCCAATCTGCCCTGGATCGGGTCTTGACCGGCGAATGCCTCCTCGGTCAGGACCCTTTCTCTTTTTCAAGGGCAGACCTTTCATCATTAACAATAACGTTGTCGTACCACCACATCGCCGAGTCATCTTGACTCAGTTGCCTTGATGATGATTAGAGCGTTGCCAGGAATTAACCGCCATGCCGTCTTAGATTTCGTCATTCCCGCGCAGGCGGGAATCCAATGGCATGCAGTTGACAATTGCAAATTTCACTGGACTCCCGCCTGCGCGGGAGTGACGGAAGATGGAGATTAATGACTTAAACTGCACTATTCTTGTTACAGTGTCAGTGGATGTGATTGGCGTGTGCGTGTGTGTGCGTGTGTTGAACGGAAAACCAAGTCAAGATGACTCGGCGATGTGCTTAATCACTTCACCGTCACCGGCACGTCCTTGATCGTGATCGCCCCATCCCAAAACTCGGTGAGATACGTCGTTTTTTCCGCAACCTCAACATTGGGGGTTAACAGCACATCCACCGTATCACCATCCTTGATATTGATGCGATGTCGACCTCCAATCCACCAGCCAGATTGTTTGTTGGCTGGAACGTGGACGCTGCTCATTCGCTGCGTTTGATCTTGAAACCGAATCGAGACATCAAAGGCGATCGGCTTGGGCAACATGTTAAAATCCAGTTCGACATCCCAATCCGCATATTTCTCCGGCTTGTATGTCAGCTTCACGGTGATGGATTGAACCATCTGCTGCCGAAGGCTTTCATCGACAATCGGCGTCACCGTTGATGTCCCCTTGGGCACAAACTGGACATCCTGCTCAAACTTCAATTCACGTTCCAAAATATCCAGGCCGTCATGTTCCCTGGGTAAAGGTCGTAGCGCCGGATCGTAAAGCTGGCATTGCATCCGGGCTGTGATCGTCTGTTTGCCCACCGCGATTTTCTCCCACTGTTTCTTCTTGATGTGCAATGTGAAACTTGTTGAACCACCGCTATGTGTGGCAATGGATGTCTCCCCCAATTCACGGGTGTATAGGTGTAAATCACCAAGCATGAACTTCAACTCACGCTTGGCACACCAAAGTTCAGCGCGTCCCATTCGTGAAGGATTTTTTGACAGACTCACGACGATCCATTTGCCATGTTCAATGTCATTGCGGATGGTCATAACATATAGTTGGTCGATGATGGTTTGTCGGTATGTGTCCCACTGCTGCTGTGACAGGATGCCCGTTGCATGCATTTTTTCGACAACATCCCCCGCATCGACATACCACTTTCGCGTGATATCCGACTGGAGTTTCATGGCATCCTGCGTGAGAGCCTGCTTCTGAGCATAAGAAAGCTTTCCTATATTCAACCGATCACTGAGGATGTCCCACGATTCTTTTGCCAGTGATGTATCGTTGTTGACCTGACTGCGCAGATACCAGGTCGGTGCTTTGCTTAACCAATGGACCTGGCCTGCGATTCGGATGGCATTGGGGACGCACAAGCCAATCACCACCAGCATCATCACTGCCCCAATCAACATGCGTTTTTTCTGGCGTTGTCGATTGCCTTGCACGATGGTTTTGGGTGACAAGCGCGTGCCACATTCCGGGCAGGCTTGTTGATCATCGGGCAACCCCGTCAAATCAAACCGACACATGGCACACAACGGATGGTTATCAATTTTCCGACCACGGAACCCGAGAATAAAAGCACGCAATCCGCCAAGGAAGATCAACAGGTAGATGGCAACACCAATCAGGGTGCCGACATTATTTGAAATAGTTACCAACAGTCTTTCGCCCCCGAATCATTCAGATTCCAAAATCACAGGCACATCCTTGAACACTATGGGCTTGCCCCAATACGTCGTGATGTCCGGATCGAAAAATGCGATGTGCTCACTGGGCATCAGGAGCACATTGACATGCGTGGGCTTGAGTCCGATGTGTTCTTTGACTATATGACTTGTACCTTTTTTACCAGCATCCAAATTAGCATTCTCGACACAATTTCCGATGAAATGTCGCTTACCATCCATTTCAACCAACACTTGATGCGCCAATGCTACCGGCAATTTTGGCAGATCAATGGCGATCCGCCAACGTCCTCTTGTGCTGTAAAATTTCAACCGATCAATGCTGATCACATCTTTCATAAAGTCAACATACTTGTCATCAATCACCGGTTTGACTGCCTGATATTCAGACGGATGAATATAGATGGGAACCGAATAAGACTGCCAACAAACAACCACATCCGGGGCATCTTCCAGACCATTGATATTGTTGTTGTTGATATGTCTGCGATATTTATCGTAAACCTTGCGCGGCATCACGAGAAAACTCTGCTCCAATCTGAGATGATGTTCGCCATCTTCGATCTTTTCCCATATTTGAGGTGTGATTTCAAAAACCGTTCCAGTCCATCCAGTTGAATATGGAGCCATGTTACCGCCACCCCCCATCGGATTGGTTTTAATCTCAACATCAT
>PAIY01000167.1 GCA_002704825.1 Phycisphaeraceae bacterium | reverse complement strand
TCGATTGGCAGATGAAAATCGACGATGCAAGATGCAAACTTAAATCAGTCTATCCCACAATTAAGTTTTGACGGACCACTAGCCTATAAATTTCTGTATTTTCAAGCGTTTGAAATAAAGCATCAAGCTACCCTGACCGACTTGTTTTTCATAGAAATTCCTGAGTAGGTATATCTATCTAATAACCAAGGAGTCAGCTTCATGTCTCACCGTTTCATGCCTATCGTCCTCGTCGCCCTGTTTCTGGGGGCAGTCACTTCAACTGCAATGGCAGCAGGCAAAGTCCTCGTGGTCCAGAGTTATCATCAAGGTTATGCATGGGTCGATGACATTGACACCGGCATCAACAAAGCCTTGGAAAATGCTGGTTACGAAGTCAAAACCTTTTACATGGACACCAAACGCAAAACCAGCGAAGAATGGAAAGTGCAGTCCGGTCAAGATGCCATGGCCATGGTGGAAAGCTTCAAGCCCGACGTGGTGATCACCGCGGATGACAATGCCCAGAAATACTTCGCCCAGCGTTTGGCAGGCAAACCCGGTGCGCCACAAGTAGTCTTCTGCGGTGTCAACGCCGATCCGGCGGACTACGGTTTCCCGGCTGCCAATGTCACCGGCATCATCGAACGTCCTCACTTTGCACAGACCATCGGCATGTATCAGAAGATCAACCCGGCTGCCAAAAAGCTGGTTATGATTTCCGACGACTCGATCACATCCGTGAACACCATGAAGTTCTGCAAGCTACAGGACACCCCCATTCCCGTAGCCGATTATCAAAACCCGACCACGTGGGAGCAGTGGCAAAAAGCCATTACCGATGCCAGTGAAAACGCCGACGCCGTCGTGATGTTCAACTACCACACCGTCAAGCAAGCAGCTGACGATGCCCAGAGCATGGCCCCCAAGGAAGTGATGGACTGGACGATCAGCAACTGCAAGGTGCCGGTCATTGCACTGCTGACGTTTGGTGTCCAGGACGGTGCGTTATGCGGCATAGCAGAAGACGGTCGCGAACACGGTTACCTGGCAGGCAACATGGCCAAAGAACTCATCGGATCAAGCAAGAAAGCCAGTGAATTCCCTATCGCACGCGCGCACCGCGGCCTGGTCATGATCAATCTCAAAACTGCCGAGACACTCAAAATCAAAGTGCCTTACGCGATGATCAAAGCTGCCAAGGTTGTAATCAAGTAATGCATCTTTCGTTAGCCATTTATTCTCACTGATTTCAACTTTTTGGGCAGGTCAACATCATGAAACTCAAATTCAAACTCCCATCGCTGCGAACCAGTATTCAAAACAAACTCCTCTTGCCGATCATCGCGCTGGTGATCCTTGGGATGGGGATTGTGGTCACCACGTCCTATCACAGCTCCTCGCAAACCATCATCGATAATGCATTGGTTGCGATGGAACATGATCTGAATGTATCCATCACACAACTTGATGCGTGGTTTGAAAACCGCCAACGCGACATGGAACACTGGGGTGGATCGGATGTCTTTCAGGAAGCGTTGGGCGAAGGCTTTTTAGCTGAGTCTGCTCGCGATGGTGCCTGCTCACAATTGATGCGTTTGAAAAAGAGCTATGACTATTACGTGGTCCTGATCATGGCCGACACCACCGGCAAACTGGTCGCTGCTTACGATGCGCCGACCTTTGCCCAATCCGAAGTGGTCAAGAAAGTCAACATAGCTTCACGTGATTATTTCCAGCAGGTTCTGCAAACCGGCAAACCCGTGATCTCCAATGTGCTCACCAGCAAATCCACGGGCAAAAAATGCATCATGCTCGCATCGCCGATCAAACAGGATGACAAAATCATCGGCGTGCTCGTCGGTTCCATTGACATCAATGAAATTAACAAACTGATGGGCGAAGACGATCAAAACAGTGAACAGTACGCACTAATGACGGATAAAACCGGTTTGTATGTCTGCCATCCCAACAAAGAACAACGTGGGGTTGGCAATCTCAATGACCTGGATTGCGGTTCAGCTTTTTACGATGTTCAGAACCAGGCGTTTGAATACACACTGGGTAAGATTCATAAAATGGCAATCTCCGGCACCAGCCAGGCAACCGGTTGGATGCTGGCAGAAACCTGCGATGTTGATGCAATATACGCAAGCGCGCTGGAAGTGGGCTATGTCCAAACAGGTGCCGCGGCTGCGGTGATCGTTGCCTTGATCCTGGTGATCATGCTCATCGTCCATACCATCGTCAAACCCATCCGTAACGTGGTGGATCGACTCAATGACATTGCTTCAGGCGAAGGTGATCTGACACAACGTGTGGATGAATCACGCAAGGACGAACTGGGCCATCTTGGGGTCGCCTTTAACACGTTTATCAGCAAAATTCAGGGCATCATCCGAGATGTGTCCAACGTGGCCAACGATGTCGCTGCAGCGGCGACCCAAATGGCAGCGACCTCCAATGAAATGTCCCAGGGCATGGACGAACAGTCTCGCCGCGCAACGGAAGTCGCCTCGGCCGTCGAAGAGATGTCTTCCACTGTGGCGCAAGTCGCACAGATGTCATCCGGTGCAGCAGACACTGCTTCCAAGGCAGGCACACAGGCTCAGCAAGGTGGTGACATCGTTGCCCAGACCGTTGACGGCATTAACGCCATCTCCATGGTGGTCAACGAATCGGCGTCCGCCATTTTCGAGTTGGGTAAACGCGGTGAACAGATCGGCCAGATCATCAACGTGATTAACGACATTGCGGATCAGACGAATCTGCTTGCACTCAATGCTGCCATCGAAGCCGCCCGCGCCGGTGAACATGGCCGTGGGTTTGCCGTCGTGGCAGATGAAGTCCGTAAACTCGCTGAACGGACCACCACTGCGACCAAGGAAGTCGCCCAATCCATTGAAGCGATCCAGACCGAAACCGATACCGCAGTCAATCGCATGAACGAAGGCACACAGCGTGTCGAAGAAGGTGTTCACCTGGCTGAGAAAGCCGGCGTATCGCTTAAGGAAATTGTCGAAGGTTCCGAGAAGGTCGCCCAGTTGATTCAATCCATCGCTGCTGCCAGTGATGAGCAATCAAGCACCAGCCACCTGATCAGTCAGAACGTCGACAGCATCAATGCCGTCACCCGTCAGAGTGCTGAAGGCGCCAAACAGGCTGCCATGGCAGCGGACGAATTGTCTCGCAAATCCGAGCGTCTGCAATCGCTGGTCAGTCAATTCAAGCTGTAAAACAATCTCACAAAACACACAATCAAAAACCGTCGGCAATGCGTTTGAGGCCGACGGTTTTTTTTTAAGCAGTTGATATAAATTCATCTCCAATTTCCGTCACTCCGCGTAGGGACATGATGCACGTCAATTCAAAGTTGAGCACCGGGTGTCAACTTATCGAGAGTGGTGTCGAGTAAGTTTGACTTATGAATCATCAATCATCGCACGCAATACAAACACTTGTGAAATGACGTGCATAAAGCCCCTTCGCGGGAATGACCAAAGCGATGATCGCAAGCGATGTTTAGAGCGTTCGCAATCCATCTGTAGCGACTTTGTCGCTAGCGAATGGATCATTGCCAAGGAGATTGAAGCAGGCGATGCGAGCATCGCCGATGCAAATCGACACAGGCAAGGAGCCATGCAGCAAGACAAAACGCGACAGATGGATTGCGAACGCTCTAAAAAAACAACAAGCCGCGTTCGAGTAGCGCGGCTTGTTGCATTTGATATCGGTCAGTATTTCACATCACCCTCTCCACGCCTGTGGACTCTCTTGCGATGAGTTTGGGTTCGAGGACTTGTGTGGTCACCGGCCTGGCTTCGAAGTTCTGGGCGTCCTGTTCGATCATTTGCAGGAGCATGGTCGCAGCCTGTTGGCCCATGGCTTCGAGGGGTTGGCTGATGGTCGACAGCGTCGGCGTCGAGGTGGTGCAGAACTCCGAATCGTCAACGCCGATGAGCATGCAATCCTGTGGACACTTGAAACCAGCTTCGGTGAGGTATCGCAAAGCGCCGGCAATGGCCAAGTCGTTGTACCCCACCAGCGCGTCAGGCTTGGTATCGGCATGTTCGAAAATGTACCGGGTTCCAAAGTAACCCTCACGGAATGCATCACCGGCCCAGGGTTGGCTGCAGACGTCAGCACGCATATCCCGGCAGTGAATCCACTGGTCATTAACCGTCATCTGCCGATCCGTGAGAATCTGTCGAAACGCGTTACGACGGGCAAGATTGTCCCCGTGCGGTTGACTGCGACATTCCCCCAGAAAGCCGATCCGCGAAGCCTGCTGCGCGATGAGATGATCAATTGCCAACATCATCGCCCCGTCGTTGTCATAGAGTACGGCGGGATAGGTGTCCCCATCAATAGTATGACCGATGCTCACCACATGTTTGAGGTCTTCGACGATGTCCATGTAGTGTTCGTTAAGCTGATTGCGAAGGATCATAATCAGCCCGTCAACACGGTCGGGTGCCAGGCGCAATAAAGCGGATTCAACACTGTCACTCTGATTGCCCTGGACCAGAAGAATGTCATAGCCATGCTCGTGGCAGACGGATTCGATCCCCTGAATCATGCGCATCTGGAAGAGCGCCCCGGCCTTGACGGTGATCCCCGGCGCAAAGGCAAGACCAAGGGTCATCGTCCGCCGTCTTGCCAACGCTCGGGCGGCATGATTGGGGCGATATTTGAGCACTTTGGCGACTTCCAGAACACGCTCGCGCGTGGCCTGGGCGACACCAATATTGCCTTTTGACTTGTTAAGCACAGCGGAGACCACCCCCGGCGAACACCCGGCCTGCTGTGCGACATCCTTCAATGTAACTCTGGGCATAATCCATAGCATAGCGACAAATGAACATGCGCAAAAGTCCATGTTTGCACACTTGGCACAAATACCCTTAACAAGATGAAAACTCACCAAATTGTATTCAAAAACATCTGTTGCCAACGAGTTAAAGCAATTGTTGCCTTGACGAATATCCTGTATTCAAATGACAATACAAAATATTAAAATTGTTATTTCATCCATCAGTAAACGTTTGTTGGAATGACTCATCAACACAAATCATGAGTGAATGCAAGATAAGTACTGTGTCATACCAGCAACATGAATGTCGGAATGTGTCACGACACGACATTGCCCGAACTGTCGGTTGTGATCAAAAAAAGCATGACCACAGTATGACAATGCAATCAGAACCAAACATGGAACCAAGAGATGGCTGCTCAGGAATCAGCAACGACATCCGAGGCAGTCGGGGTGTGGACATCGCTGTGGCTGTCGACCGATGCGGTCGGACGCTGGGCATTGGGCATGTGCGTCTTGGCACCGCGGCGAGGGATCTGCCCCTGTTGGTCCAACGGCACGTCGATGGGAATTTCGTCATCCTTGCGCGAACCCGGGTCGATGGCCGCCTGGATCACCTTGTTCTGTGCACTCTTGATCGCGGTCACCGCAATGAACGCAAAGAGCACGAAAAAGATCGCAAGGACATAGCGCCAACGCAGGAACACCATCATGCAGCCGATGGTTGCAAACCCAAGACACAGGGCATACATCGCCAACACGGTCTGCTTGACCGTCAAGCCGGACTTGCGAAGCTGGTGATGCAGGTGGGCTTTGTCAGGACTGAAAATCGGTTTACCAGCCATCTTCCGACGGGTGATCGCCAGCACGGTATCGGTAAACGGCATGGCAAAGACAACCAGGGCTGCCATCACCAACGCAGGGCCGGGACCCGGTGCATGGGACAGAAGCAGAATCGTCGAGACACTGAGGTAACCCAGCAGCAATGAGCCGGCATCACCCATGAAAATGTTCGCGGGGTTGAAGTTGTATGGCAGGAACCCCATCAACGTCCCGAGTATCGCTAAACACATCACAATGCGCACCGGCGAAGTGATCAAGTCAATCCCGGGCGGATCACCACCAGGGTTACTCATGCCGATGGCAACGATCAGTGAGATCACCAGGAAACCCGTGGTCGCAATCGCCGTCACACCGCTGGCAAGACCATCCATCCCGTCAAGCAGGTTCACCGAGTTACACCCGCCAACCACCAGCACAGCAATGAAGATCGCACCGAGAATGTAGGCCACGATGTCACTATGAGGAAAAGCAATGCCCAGCGAGACGAAGGTGTCAGCAACGAGTTCCGTGCCAACGTCCTGTGTCGCCAAGGCGGCAGCAGCAAAAAGCTGGCCACCAATTTTAACACGCGGTGAAACACCATAGACGTCATCAATGACACCGGTCAAAGCAATGACCGCGCCGCCAATGACAATGGCAAAGGGGAATTTCACGTGGGTCATCCCAAGCTCAATGACACGCGCGTCATGGGGCTCGATGACAAAACACATCAACGTTCCAGCCAACCAACCCAGGAAGATGGCAATGCCACCGAGATAGGCAACGGGTTGGAGATGTACTTTGCGTTTGAAGTCCGGCCAATCGACCACACCATTACGGATGGCCAGCCAGCGCATGATCGGTGTGGCAATGAAGCTGACAAAGAAGGCAACAAAGAACACAGCCATGTACGGCGCCAACACACTGCTGGCGGTAATGGTGTTCTTGCCATCCGTCGTGGCCACAAACCAAATACTATGCAGGAAGTCCTGCACCACGCTTGCCATCTTTCGCCCCTCCAAGGGCTGGTGGAATGATTCGGGTCGTGGTCAGACAGGTGATGATTCAACTGGCCAACCACGACCCGACATGTTCTGCCCGTCATTGTCTTTCGTATCCCGGTGAACCGGTCTTCCCAAAGACTGCAATGACAGGGTTATCTCAATGTTTGCATCGTCCGGTTATCGGAGCGACTTAATCCGTTTTACTTGGGCAGACCAAGATTGTCGTCGTCCTCATCATCGCGAAGCGAATCAAAGCGACTGTCCGACTTCTTGTCCTTCTTCTCGGGAACCACGCGGTCGACTTCTTCAGTGTGGAAGTCCTGTTCCATATCCAGCGAACCGTTGGCACCGCGACGATACTTGCGGAACATCTTGAAGTTCTTGGAGAAGTAACCGCCGGCGGTGGTACGCACGGCATTGAGGATCACACCGAGCATCACGGCGTTGCCACTATCAAGCTGGCGGACCATACGGGCAACCATGCCACGCTGATCGCGGGCGGCACGGACGACGATGGCGATACCATCAACCTGCTTGCTCAAAATCTGAGCTTCGCTGGTGATCAATGCAGGCGGCGTGTCGATGAGAATCACATCGTAACGCTGACGACACTCGTCGAGCATCTGCGTGAAGGTGCGACTTTCAAAGAGTTCCGGTGCTGCCGAAGCCGAGCTGCCAGCCGTCAGAACGTCCACGGTCGGATCGACCATGTGTACGATCGCGTTGTCCAGTGACGATGTGCCGCGAAGTACTTCGGCAAGACCCGCACTACCCATGGCACCAAACATCTTGTGCAATGCCGGGCGACGGAAGTTGGCATCAATGACCAACACCTTGCGGTTATCGTGTGCCAGGCTCAAAGCCAGGTTGTTGACGATGCTACTCACACCACTGTCAGGCTGCGGTCCGGCGATCATGAACACACGTTGGCCTGATCCCTGCACCGCAGAGAGAATGCCCGTGCGAACCTGGCGGAAGCTTTCAGCAACCAGACCGGTCGGATCGTTCTGCACGATATTTTCCATGCTGCCACCCAGTTCGTCGTATTCCGAGTCGGGAATGACACCCAGCACCTTGGTGTGCGGGATGAGCATGATGTCGGTCGGACTCTTGATACGCTGATCAAGCAGTTCCTTGACGAAGATGAACACCAGGGCAAGACCTTCGCAGAGGATGACCACGGTCACCACAATGCCCGAGATTGTCGGGAAGGTCAGACGCGGTGAGGTCGCAGCCAGTGACGGTTCAACACCACGGTTGTCCGGACGGCTGTTCTTGACCTGAATATCATCAAGCAGTTTCTGAGCCTTGGCGCGACGGTTCGAAGCGCTCTTGGCCTTATCAGCAATGAGGTGATACTCAGCCATTTTTTCAGTCAGATCACGCAGCTTGGCGCGGGCTTCCTGCAAGGCAGGTTCCATGCCGGCAAGCTGACCTTCGAATGCGGCGACGGCCTTTTGAGCCTGGTCCAATGCCACAGCCTGACGCTCACGAAGCAGGTTATCCACTTCGCTCTTGCGTTCGACGAGAATGGCTTCGATGGTGCGCTCAAGTTCCAACACCGCACGGTGTTCAGGACCAAAACGATGACGGTAAACATCAAGCGTTTCACGAAGGCCACGAATGCGTTCATCACGGTTGGCAATGGCGGGATCGGCTTCGACCTTGGCCAGTTCATCCGGACCGATGGCGATGCGACCTTCTTCGTGGGCACTCTTGAGTGAGCGATAAATTTCACGCGACGTCTGAAGCTTCACAGCAATCGTCGAAGCCTGCTGAGCAAGCTGATTGTAGGTGAGGTTCGCTTCATTGTTAGCCGATTCGAGGGTTGCCAGATCATGCTCTTCACGGAAGAGTTTTAGCTGCTGCTGAATCTGAAGGAATTCGTCTTCAGCTTTCTTCTGTTCTTCCACGAAGACCTTACGCACGTCAGAGGAGTTCAGACGCTTGGCGGTTTCATATTGATCAAGATGCGCTTCGACGATGGCGTTGAGCATCGGCTGCAGATCACCTGCATTGGAGCCGGTGAGTTTGAGTTGGATCAACGTCGAACCGACGATCTGAGCCACTGAGAGCTGTGACTTGATCTGTTCGCGTGCCACCTGCGGATTGCTCTTGTACTTGTCGTCCCATGAAGTATCCTGAACGATGGCCTTTTTCATGGCAGCATCGATGACTTCGTCGGACTTGATCATGATGACCTGGTTCTTGATGAACGCAGACAACACGTCAAGGCGCTGCTGTTTAAGCGAGCCACCGACGGAAGGTTCTTCGTAGGCACTGTTGAGTGTACCGGAGACGAGCAATTGCGCTTCGGAGGTGTACTGCGGGCTGGTCGTCTTGAAGAAGACGTACAGAACCCCGCCGAGGAACAGGCTCACGATCAGCACACCGGCAAGAAACCAGGCATACTGCTGAAGCACACGGATCGGATCCAGTGGCGTGAATCGTGTGTTTGCGCCGGCAGCAGGTGCCTGCACAGCCACGACGGATGATGGTGGTGTTAGTGGATTGGCTGTCATATGGTCTAACCCCCTCTCAAATGGGTTATTGCGTCACTTCTTTTAGGCGAATGTTTACCTTGTCTAACATCTGTTTATCGGCACTTTGCTGGGCGAACTGTCGGGCCATGTCCAGTAATTCTGTGGCATAACGCGTTTGCCCATCCTTGATCATGACTTCAGCCAGGTGATACGTGTTGGCGGTGAAGGGTCGTATACGGACACTTCTGCGTAACGTGGCCTGGGCTTCGTCCTGATGTCCTGCCAGGAACTGCACCCAACCAAGGGTGTCGAGCACCTGCGGGTCATTGGGAGCGGACTCGGCAGCCCGTTGGGCATACGGCAATGCCTCAGCGGGACGGTTCAAGTTCGTGGCAAGCAGGTAAGCGAGATTATTCAACGCTGCAAAGCTGTCGGGATTCTCCGAAAGCACCTGCTTGTAAACACTGGCCGCTTCCTCAAACTTGCCGCTATTGTGAAGCGCCAGAGAGAGAAGGCCACTGAATTCCGATTTTTCTTTGTCACTGATCTGCGGTTTGATCCGATTAAGCCGGTTAACCGCCTCTTGATATTTCGACGCGCCGATCAAAGTTCGTGCAATAGCCACCTGCAACCAGATATCGGACTTAGCGCCAGTGAAGCCTTCGAGCATCTGTTGCGTGGACTCAACACCCTCCACTGCGACGAGTTGATCACATACATCAATGACCTGACTCAGCGAGTTGGCGCCACGCAATGCGGCGACAAACTCGGCTTTGCCCTGAGTACGTTTGCCCAACTTGTAATGAGCACGTCCCAGAATCGCTCGCAACTGGACATTTTCGGCCAGCATCTGCGGGTTTTCTTCGATTTTGGTGATCGCCATGCCGGCTGCACCAGCCTGAATCATTTCCAGACCCATCGCAGCGAGGACATTCATACGCGGTTCAAGCTCGAACGCCTGAAGCAGATACTTGGCTGCCTGGCGGTGATTGCGTTCACGGATGGCAATATCAGCCTGAAGTCGCGGCCAGCGCGCCTGATCCGGATGACGACGTGTTGCTTCCGATAACAATGTCTTGGCGGCCAACAGGTCATTGGCATTGATGTACATCTGAAGTAACTCAATGCGCGTGTTCACATCATTGGGATTCTGCGCCAGCACCGACTCATATTCCTTGACGGCCTGATCAAAGCTGTCATGGCGAAGATGAATCTGAGCCAGCATCCGATGGGCAGCGGTGAAATTGGGGTCAAGCTCCAACACCTTGCGCAGATCAGAGATCACCTGGTTTTCATAATTCGTATCTGTCAGCAGCATCGAAGCACGTTGGTAGTAAACCATCGCATCATCCGGCGTCATATCCACAGCCTGATTCAGATAGTCCATCGCCTGGGCGGTCTGATTCTGGTTGCGGGCGATCTGTGCTTTGAGCAGCAGTGACGTGGCGGACTTGCCAATGGCATCTTCCAATCGTTCGAGTACCTGGCGGGCCTGATCAAATTGACTGTTACGCTGGAGCGTTTCAACCAGTCGGTAACCCACGCGACCGTCCTGGCGATCCCGTTCCCAAACACGCTGGTAAATCTCGGCTGCCTGGGCAAAACGTGCATCACCAAACAATGCGTCCGCCAACTCACGGCTGGCCTGCATGTCAGACGTCTTATCCAACTTGATGGCATTGCGATACTGCTCGTAAGCCTGCTTCGTTTGGCCGACACTCATGAGGAATCGGGCATAGAGCATGTAATCTTCGGATTCAGCCTGATCGGCTTTCTGTTTGATGTAATTATCCAGGACGCTGCGAGCCTGATCGAGTTGATTGTCAATCGCCAGCACCGCGGCATAGGCACCATAATTAGCGCGATCCGACGGGTCCTTGGCAAAGAGCTGCTGGCAGACCTGGCGGGCCTTGTCCAACTGCTTTAGATGTGCAAGCAACACGGCCACACCCCGCAGGTTGCCCATGTCATCAGGCTCCGTGCGTGCGATATTCATGCGCACTTCAAGAGCCTTGTTCGGATCACCTTGACGCTGTTCGTAGGACAGATATTTTTCACGGTACGCACGGTTACCCGGTGCGATCTGATACACCTGACGCCAGGTCTGCAAAGCCTGATCACGACGTGAGGTCGCATCGTAGGCATCGGCCAGGCCTTCGAATGAACGCAGGTTGTCCGGACGCTGGCGAATGGATTCCTGGTAGGAGTTGATCGCAGCAGACAGGTCACCGATCGCACGTTGAGCCTGAGCCAACCAACGCCAGCCTTCGGAGTACACTGGGCGCTGTTTCATGCCACGGGTCAGAAGCACGACGGCATTGGCGGTCTGACCCCGTGCCAGTTCAAGACGACCGGCAAAGAGACTGCCGTCTGCAAGGTCTGCATTGTTGGACTTGGCTTTGGTTGCCAACGCCTGTGCCTTGTCCCAATTCTTATCCGCAATGGCCTGGACGAACAACGCCTCCATCACACGCGGGTGATCCGGCTTGAGATTGGCAGCTTCACGCAACGCGACGTTGGCAAGGTCTTCCTTACCCAGACGCATATTCAAGGTGTACTGACTCATCGCACGGGTAAACGGATCATCAATGTCATTGACGATTTTGTTGACCGCGTTGATCGCAGACATGCCCGACTTGTCGGTGAGTTTACTCTTAAGCAACACCAGTGCATTGGGGTCGGCACCGGCAGCCTGGGCGTTGTTGAAGTAAGGCTCAAGTGCCTGGGCATTGTCCACGATGCCCACCAGTTCACGCAAGATCGCAAGGTTCTTGGGCGCCTTGTTGAAATGTTGTGTTAGAAGATTGACAGCCTGTTGACGCTGACCATGCGAAGCCTGCAAACGTGCCAGTGACAAGGCGACCTGCAAGTCGTTGGCCGGATCAAGCTGTTGATAAGCAGCGATGGCTTTATCCGTCTGATCGGTCTGGGCGTAGTAAATGGCCATGAGCTTCTGGGTCTGTTCACTGGGTTGACCACCTTCCTCGCGGACGATCACATCAATCTGCTGCTTGGCTTGATCGGGTTGAGACAAGCGCAGTTGCAGCTTGGCCATCTCAATACGGGCCGGCAAGTAATCACCACGGACTTTAAGCAGGGTTTCCAGACGTTCGACTGCGGCACCCAGTTCACCAAGTTGCGCACAAGCCGAAGCCGAGAGCAACAGGATGTCAGGTTTACGGTCATTGAATTGTGCTGACGCCGAGTCGAGTTCTTTGAGGGCTTTACCCCAATCACCGCGGGTGAGATAGAGCTTGCCGGTAAGCATGCTCACATAGGCACTTTCGCCGGTCTCAGCACGCATGTCTTCGATGAGTTTTTCGACATCATCCAACGCGGCATCACGGGAAGCACCTTCCATGCCATCGGCTTGGCGGAGTTTAAGGTCGGCATACTGCACCGCAGCAGCGCGACGCAACTGGGCGGACTGATACGCAACCAGCGGCAGCGCTTTGTATGTCTTATGAGCGGCATCACCAAAGACAGTGGTCGCTTCGTCATACTGACCCATGACGGTCAAAATCTGACCTTGAAGCAACGCCAATCGTAGGTCCGCCGGGTTGGCTTTGGCGGAGATGTCCACGAGTTTTTCGGCACGACGCAGGGAGGTTTCATCCATCTTCACCTGACGGCTGGTACTCGAGGCACGCGAAGCCAACTGACGGGCGACTTCTAAAACCAAGTCAGCCGAAGCTTCATCATTGGACAACTGTTTTTCCAACTGCATCGCCAACGCCTGGGCTTGATCCCGCATGCGCATTTCAGAGAGCACGCGAAGCTTGTACACCTTGATACGCGGTTCGTCGGGATACTTGGCAAGCAACTGATCCGAGAGAGCGATCGCTTCCTTCTGATGCTCAGCAGCCTTGGCAGGATTGCCTGCAAGCGAACTCATTTCCTTGAACTGAATCACATGCCAAAGTGCCATGTGATGTGTGATGTCCGGGTCATCCAAGTCCGCCTGATGAGCTTGATCAAGGTCTTCCCATGCCGTTTGCACATCGCGATCACTGACGTTGATCGCCAGCATACGATTGACCTGGGCAATACCACGGTATTGACGGGCAACGATGTTGTTGGCATCACTGAGAACAGCGGTGTTGGTGATTTTATAAAGCTGATCCCATGCATCGAGGTCGCCCAGTTCCCGGCCAATCTTCATGTAGATCTCTGCGAGATTGCGCATCGCCGTGTCATTGCGTGAATCGACGTCGAGAACACCTTTATAGAGTTCAAGCAATTGACCGATCGCGCTGCGTGCCTGGCGGGAGTCAGAGACGGTGATCTGCTCCATGGCCTGGGCCTGCTTGAGCATCAGTTCGACACTATGCGGCCGACCGGATCGCGCTTTGCGGTAAAAGTCCACAGCCTGCGCGTACTGTCCCTGTGCCAGCATCGCGTCGGCGCGAGCGATATACTCTGCCGGATCGGTACGCACCAATGTGTACCAGACCCCAACCAGGCCGACAATAATCGTGATGAGCGTGGCACTGAGTCCCACGACGAACTTGGTATTCACACGTCCAGACATTTGTCTGTTCCTCCATCCTTCGGAGTCTTGCTTCGAACCGCTTTACGTTCCAATAACCGACACATTCAGGGCGCACCGTTCTCGCCAGGAGGCCAGTGTCCCTCGGTTACATCGACCCAATCAGGCAGGCAAGCCATGACCTGGGGCAAAAAGTCAGATAAAAAGTCATTCACACGCCTTACAGCCAGATCCTTGTCTCCGACCAGGTTCACGCCAACTTCAATCTTGCAGTAATAGCTGTATTCATCCGTCAGCGAAAAACCCTGAAAACGCACGTGATCCGGCGTCGGCAGGAACTTGCCATTGGCGGCAAAAAAGTAAATCACATTTGCATCGGCGCTGTCACCCGACGGCTGACCGTAGGTAAACATCGTCGCGGGAATCTGCAAAGCAGGTATCCGAACCGGTTGATCGGTCAGTTCTGACAGCGCAGTAATTGTGCCGTTGGTGTGTGTCTTGTAATGCGTTTTGCTCAGGTTCAGATCGATCAGCTGCTTACCCCGCGGGGTCAGACCGGCAGCAACAAAACATCGCTCGGGCACATGGGGCACGGTGTCGGGTGTTCCCGTGTAATAAGCAACATGGAACCGAATCGTCGAACCCGGATCGCTTAGCTGCATCGAGGTGTCACGGTACTGGCGCGAAATGTAGAACTTCGTGCGAAGCTCTTCGAGCACTTCGTCACTGAGCCGTTCGTCATTGATCATTTCCCAATGACCCAGTTTTTGCGGAATACCCACCAGCGGTAACCGCATCGGTACCGGTTTCTTGATCAGCACGGCCTTGGTGGATCCGACGATGAATGTCAGACCCGCCAACGCACAGGCCAGCACGCCTGCGCAGATTGCCTGGGCAGCCTGATGTCGAACACTGGGCAACACGTTATTGAGTTTGCGACGGAGCATGACAATGCCAGCTGCGATCGCAATGACAGCAAGAACCAGAATCCCG
Source organism: Phycisphaeraceae bacterium (assembly GCA_002704825.1). Classification (GTDB taxonomy): domain Bacteria; phylum Planctomycetota; class Phycisphaerae; order Phycisphaerales; family Phycisphaeraceae; genus UBA7800. Next base: position 21,463 of record PAIY01000167.1, on the reverse strand, counting down.
ATGATCATGGGTCGGCTTAACCAATCCCCCAACAGGTTCGGTCGGAAACAGGCGAAAAACAGGCCATAACTGGCACCAACGAGTAATGCCAACACCCCACCTGCAAGGGTGAACATCCCAAGTTGCAGCGGGTCGACACGGGCGGGCGCTTCGTGTTGTTGCGGTGGTTGTTCGGTGGTTTGCTGCGGTTCGTCAGACTTGATGATGATGCGATCAAGCACCCAGCCGATGAGCAGGAATGAGAGCAGCGCGGGAATGAGCATGAGCATGCCCACGAACGTATGCACGTCGCCGGCCGCCCATTGCTTGTTGACCGTTTGGAGAATGCCCAGCGTGGTCACGCGTCCGACGTTGACCATCACGGCAATGGGAACGGTGAGGCTGACCATCACCAGGCGCTGCCACCAACTGCGGTCTGCCAGGAAGGCAACCGCGACACCCAGCGCGACGAATGCCGCGAGCATCCGCAACCCTGAGCAGGCTTCAGCGACATTCAAAGATTCGGTCACCCACACGGCATTACGCAGGAATGAAATCTTGATTGTGGAGCCATCAACCGAAGCGTCCAGATGCATAAATGCACCGACAAAGTTCAGCGCTACAGCAGCCGACTTGGCAGCGATGAGTTGGAGTTGCCAGGCAATTTGCTCCCAGATGCGATCGGAGACTTTCACCGCCAACGTCAGGTAAATCACCGGGAACCAGAGAATGCCAAAGCGTTTGGTTCCAAAAAGGAATAAGACCATGCCAAAGAGTGCAATGATCATACTGTAGCCCTGGAACATGTCATTGCGCCCGGGGTAGATCCACCAGCTGTAGCTGAAGATCCCAAGGAACATGACCGCTAACCCTGGCCACCAGACCTGGCGTTGGCGTTTAAGCAATGCAAAGCGATGTTGGTAGATGTAGTAAATCGCAATGAAGGGAATCACAATGGCATGCGACCAATCACCTTCCCAGCGATCGGTGGCAATGAGAAACATGCGAAACAGGAAATTGCGGAAAAGCAGGATAAACAATCCACCGAGCAATCCGATCCACAGCCAGGTGCCCCAGCGTTGCCAGGGCGCAAGTGTCGCGGACTTCCAGGATGTTGTGGCGGTGGTGCTTGTCATCCGTCGTGTTTGAGCCAACTCCTACATGGTGTCAGCAGCCTCCCCGTCAGTGATGTCTGCCAAACTCAACCCGATGCGCGTGCGACCAATCATGAGGACCGATCCAACGAACCGCCCTGTGTCAATCATGTCAGCGTGGTGTTGTCCCTGGCACACTCACAAGGCAACTGGGTATCTATCCGCCACGACCACACCATCAGGTTGTAAAGACTCCCCCGATCCAAAATGGATGGCAGTGCAGGGAATCTGTCATAGCTATCGGTCTATTGCGGGCGCGGTTGAAGTCCAAGCCGGTAAGTTTGATAAGTTCTTGCAGATTAATCGTTACAACCGGAAATAGTGGAACAGAGAGGTCCAGAATAATACTGCTGGCGACTATGAGATTTTATTGCCACCCCAGACCAATCCAGCCAAGGCACCCGCAAGAATCTGCTGCGCAACTTCCTGCGGCTTTGCGGTAAATATACAAAGCCGCTGGCAGCCGAAGGATTCCTGCGGGTGCCTTGAGAACCGCAAAAACACGCATGACCTACTTCCCGTCACTTCCATGTAGACGGGAATGGCGAAACAAAATCTGCTTGGCGTGTAGGTGTTTGAACGGGTTTATTGACCCCAATGTCACCAATAAAAAAAACAACACCCTCGATATCAACCGAGGGTGCTGTTATTGGTATCAGATTGTGACCGACTTACGTCGGAATATGTTTAGTTTTGCTGGTAACCGAAGACCTTGTCGTCGAAGTTACGGTCGACGATGAAACCAAAGCCGTAGGTCATGCGGAAGCCGTTACGGATGACCGCCAGGGGCGATGCGATCCAGTTGGTGCCGATGTTCAAGGTGTCGTTGGGCTTGAGGTAGAAGTCCGGTTCGACGCCGTGGAAGATTTCACGCAGGTTGATGCGGACGGTGGCTTCCTGGTTGTCACCCACACGACGGATCAAATCGACACGTTCGGGGATAGCGTTGGGAGCCAGGTTACCGGCTGCAAAGATCAACTGCTTCAGAGTCAGGTCCTTGTCGCCCGGCAGAGCGTAGGTACCCGGACGTTGAATGGCACCACCGATGTAGACATTACCAATCACCGGGGCGGGGACGCGGATGACGTCGCCTGCACGGATGACGATGTTGTACTTGAGTTCACCGGTCAGAAGCTTGTCGTAAGGCACTTCGATGATACGCGTGTCAGCAAGCATGCTGGCGGTATCGTTGGGATCGTAGGTACGAACCGAGTCGTCCACATAGACGGCGTTGTTCGAAGGTGTGGAGGTCATGTTGCTTGCGTTTTGCGGGGCATCAATCTTGACCCACTTGCCATCGACATGCACCCACTGCTGATCATCACTGGAAGCCTGGGCGACGGCAACGCCACCGTTGGCTGAAGCCACCTGCGTGCTGCCGGTGGTGTCGATACCAGACAGAAGCTGGTCGATGAGATCCACGGCACGTTCGGAGCGAGCGTTGTCAGAAGGATGCACATCCGAGGAAGGCAGTTCCTTGCCGAGCAACACTTCAGGCAGTGATGCCATCATCGTTGGGGCGCGGATGACATAGATGGTTTTGATACGTCCGGGAATACCACGGGCAAGGGCCATGGCTTCAAGCAGACGGAAGTTGGTGTGCGGGATGGTGTAGGTACCGATACCGGTGCCTGCGACCTGCGGTTCACCGATCACAGAGTAGGTCTTCTGGCGACCTTCCTGAACGATGACGCTGACGGTGGCATCCTTGAGAATTTCCTTATCGGAAAGCTTCTGGGACACGGCCTTTTCAAGTCGGCTGGGCTTCAGACCCGCAACCTTCATGGCACCAATCAAAGGCAAACGCACGTAACCCAGTTCATCAACACGACGCGTCTGAACGGATTCCACGTTGGGAACCACCAATTCAAAAATCGTGAAGGTGATCAGGTCACCAGGGCCAATGACATATTCTTCGATCTCAGGGATCAAGTCCTCAGACTTCACAGGTGTCGTACCCGGTGCCTTGGACGGTGGTTCATCAATGATGTCCAGCTGGTCCAGAATCGGCAGAATCACCGGTGTCCGTTCCCATCGCCCGACAACAGAGGGATCCATGTAACTGTCAAACTCGCAGCCTAGACCCATAACCAGCAGCATCACTGCGGCCGCCCCACTGCCAAGCCATCCCAATACGCTCAATCGCTTCCTTGCAAGCTTGTTACTCATGGCTTTTCCGTCATCCATAACGTTGCGCATAAACACAACGATTCCTCTACGCCTTTGACATCTGATCATTGCTGCTCGTCCTCCTGACTTACAAGCACAGACCACTATCCCACTAGCACATGATGCCAATTACGTCGTCAGGTCGGATTCCGGGTCACTCTCGACCATACCTGACTGTTATGGCATATCGGACGAATTCAACAGTTTTCATTACCTTTTATCAGGACGTTCTCGACAAAGACCAATAAAAGCGCAAATCTTGCGCGATTAATCGCCCGATTACATCATTGTTTAACTCACCGCCTTGCATCAACTGAACTATCGGACCACAATGCCGCACATGGGAATTAAAAAAGTCAGCATTATCGGAACCGGCTCCATGGGCACCGTCTCAGCTTTGATGCTCCAAAGCCAGGGAATCGACGTCACACTCTGGGGCGCGTTTGAAACTTCTGTCACCGCACTGATTCAGACACGACAGAACAAACGACATCTGCCCGGCTTTGATCTGCCGCATGAAATCAACATCACAGCCGACATCAACCAAGCCCTTGATGACTGTGAATTACTGGTCTCCACGGTCCCCACCCAACATGTCCGTAGTGTCTGGCAGCGATTGGCTCCATCGCTCAAACAACCCACACCCATTGTCTCCATGGCAAAAGGCATCGAGATTGGAACCTTGCTGCGCCCGACGCAGATCATTACCGACACGCTGGAAAAAGCCGGCGCACCGGTCGGCCCGATCGGCGCGATCAGTGGTCCGACGATTGCTGAAGAGCTAGCCAAGTGTTTACCTGCAACGGTGATTGCTGCCAGCGAAGACGAAGCCTTTGCACGTGATCTGCAACAGACCTTCACGTCCAACTTCTTCCGCGTTTACACACTCACTGATTTACTGGGCGTTGAGCTTGCTGGTGCAACGAAAAACGTTATCGCCCTAGCTGCCGGTATCCTCGACGGACTTCAAGCAGGGAACAATGCCAAGAGCGCACTGCTGGCGCGAGGACTGGCGGAAATTCTGCGACTGGGGACCGCCATGGGTGCTGAGCATGACACCTTCTTCGGCATTGCCGGTGTCGGTGACCTGGCAACCACCTGTTTCAGTCCGACAGGCCGTAACCGTAGCTGTGGTGAAAAACTCGGGCAGGGACAGACCTGCCAACAAATCCTCGACTCCTCCAACGATGTCGTCGAAGGCATTCCCACCACGCAGGCTGTGATGCAGTTGGCCAAACAGTACAACGTGGAAATGCCCATCACCGAAGCGATCAACCGGGTACTCTTTGAGAATCTCGATCCGATTTCAGCCATCAGCCAACTGATGAGTCGACAACTCAAGCCCGAGCAGGTGTGACATCCAACTTTGATTATTTCAAGACATATGTGACACGGCGATCACATCACGTTATGTCATGGCAGACTTTGGCAATTCGGTTATCGGCCGAGTGATCAACTAATGTGACATCAAACTTCCACATTTACTCAATTCAACATGATTTTTTACCGATTATCCAGGAAGACGAATTGTATCCGGGCTGGTTCAATTCCGGAGATACTGACTATGAGCACCATTCTGATCGTTGATGATGACAAAACAATTCGCGTCTTGCTGGCCCAACTGGTCAACAAGCTGGGTCATCATTGCATTGCAGCAAGTGACGGACAACGTGCCATCGAAGTGCTTGAAGATAATCCTGCTGTGGATGTGATTATCACCGACATGCAGATGCCACGCATGCATGGCGATGCTTTGGTGAAGTTTCTGCGTGAACATGAGCACCACGCCAAAACCCCGATCATCATGGTCAGCGGTTTTGTTCAGGCCCATGAAGTCAAAGATTTGCTGGCAAACGGTGTGGATCGTTTCGTCCCCAAACCCGTCGACACCAAACAGCTGTCGATCTATATCAGCGACATGATCGAACAAGCGCACAAATCCGCAGCTTGAAAACGACAACAATGATAAAACACAGCACCCACGTCCATCATGAACATGGGTGTTTTTATTTGTCAATTGCAATCATAACCGGGCAACACCTCAGCCAAAGGCATGCGACCTGACAGGTCGATCCAGACGTGTTCGCACAATTGCTGCGCGTAGGATATCGGCAACCTGAATCACGGTCAGGTTTGCCTTGCTCGCTTGGGAAAAAATTATTGGAGCTTATTCAGATCCTCATGCAGACGATTGAGAACCTGATCGACCTTCTCGGGTTTGTCGTATGCCCCCAGCGCGATCTCGGCTTTGACTTTTTCAACCAAAGCCATCCGAACGCCCTGTGCCTGGTCTTCACGACTGAGTAACCGACCCAGGCTGGAGATTTCAACAACATCCTCTTGAGGCTTGACCGACGTTGCCGACTTCTGAGCGTGCGCCTGTTCATAGCGCTGCACAGCCTGGTCAAACGTGCCGGCTCTACCGGTGGTCGAGGCGGGTTGAATGTAAGGGTCAATTTTGATTGGATCGCCTCCTGCGATTGTTGCGGCAAACTCCTTTTGCCTTCATCCTGTCGGCCCCCGCCCACATTACTGGTATTTTACCGACTAAAACCGAAAAACCCAGCAAAACTACCGATAATAATCAACATCTGATCCACAATATTCCGTGACCCGTGTTCATTTGTGGCTATTTTACGGTTTACTTGAATAGTCCGGATTCCTGATCCGTGTTCACTGGTTTCTTTTTGCCTGACTTGCGAGCTGGCTTGGGCGCATCCGCATCGTCCAAAACCGTGGTGATCCGGGTCTTGGCCTTGGCTGCATACTGTTCGCTGAGTTCACAACCTAACCATTTGCGATCGAGTTGATGGGCAACCGCCAACGTCGTGCCGCTGCCTGTGAAGGGGTCGAACACCAGATCGCCGGCATTGCTCGAAAGCTTGACGATACGACGAAGCAGCGATTCGGGAAGCTGGCAGGGATGCCACTGCTGACGCTCTTTGAACGTGCCACACAGACGCGGTTCATACCAGGTATCCTCACCGGGCCCAAAGTACTTACTCACGTCATCGGCCATCGCGTTCTGAGGACGCAGATACCACGTATCGTCCGGCAGCTTCCCCGTGCTGTTGGCACGCTTGTCTTTGTACGTCGTCTGTCTGGCGGACGGTATCGCAATGTCCAAACGGTTGAACGTGAACGGCGGATTCTTGGTCACATCCTTACAACCGAAAATCCCCGAGCCCACACAGTAAAACAGATGCGCATGCGAGCGGTTGAACTTGATCTTGCAGTTCTGCCCAAACGTGTAATGCCAGATGATCCAGTTGCGCATCACCAGCTTATTCTCACGCTCAAGCTCCTTGAGATACATCCGCGTCTCGGCTGCATACTCGTCACCAATGAGAATGTAAAAACTCCCCGACGGCTTGAGCAACCGCGCGCAGGCTCCGATCCAATCCTGTGTCCACTGCACATACTCATGATCATCACGCTTGTCTTCGTAGTGATCGTATTGATAGCCGATGTTGTACGGCGGGTCGGCGAAAATCAGGTCGATCGACGCCTCGGGCCAACTGTTCATCGTCTGAATGCAGTCACCGTTCACAATGTCATTAACCGGGAGTTTAGATGCTTTCTTTGCCATCCCCAGATTGTAGCGCATTTTGAGCCATCGCGCCAAAAACAGCTCTCAACGCCAGCAAACCGCTTGCGGTTTAGCGAGAGAACCATCGCGTCAAAACAATGTCCCCTGTTCCTCACCCGGATCAAGACATTGCGGCCCCTCATTGCCCACGCGATTGACGTACCGACTCACCGCGCGTTTCTGCATCAGGTCACACGGATAACTCTCAAGCAATGTCCCCACCAGCGGCAAGCCCTCGTGATCGTGATTGAGCCACAACCGGTAGCTGTCAGGTGTCAGAATCACCGGCATGCGCGGGTGCATGTCATTTAACCAACCACTCGCCTGCGTGGTCATGATCGAACAGCTTGCAATCTCACTGCCACCCCCCGAAGGGTCCGCCCAATATTCCCATAAACCGGCCATCGCAAAGGTCGGCATGTCGGGCACCGTGATCGCGTACGGCTGTTTGGTTCGCTGATCCCATTCGTAATATCCATTGGCTAAAACCAAACACCGGCGATAACGATACGCATCTTTGAAAGAGGGCTTTTCCGTCACCGTTTCGCTGCGGGCGTTAATGAGCTTGTTGCCAATCGCAGGGTCCTTGGCCCAGCGTGGGACAAGCCCCCAACTCAGGTAAGTGAGTTTCTTTTCATGAGTCATTTCATCGGAGATCACCGCTAAAACGGGTTGAGAGGGCGCGATGTTGTACCGCGCTTCAATCCCAGGTCCCCCCGGGAACTGCATCTGATTGGCACCAGGCGGGAGGCGCATCATCTCCGACATGTATTCGACGAAGTCAGCCAACTGCTGCTCAACCAGAGATAGAAAATAGCGTCCACACATGATGCGTGATTGTAACGGGTCCAACGCAAGCCGCCAGATGAGCAAAGCGAATCTGACCCGTCCTCCCATCAACAACTTCACCTGTATCACTGCCCGGAAAATTGGCGTTGCAGTTGTTCTTTTTGTTGCATCAGTTCTTTGGGATTAATGCTCATGATCTGCTGACGCAGTTCGGTATTGGAAAAAAGCTTGTTGATGTCGGGATGTTTGCTGAGTTGCATCAGCGCTGCTGCATCCCCACTGCCTGCCTTTTCAATCAAGCTGCGAATCTCGGCGTTGTGTATCACCGCCTGCATATCCGGATTGTTGAGTAGGTTTTGCAGATTCTCATCCTGGTTGATCAATGCGTTTCGCTGATCATCGGGCATGGCTTGAATCTGACTGATCGCATCGACCTGATCGAGCATGTGACCAAAACCGGCTTTGTCGTAAAGCCATTGGCGTGTTTTCTGCAAAGTCTGCAATAAGGGGTTATCGCTGATATCGGATTCGGCTTCAGTGGTCTGATGCCAATCCATGAAGCGCCGCATCACGACGGAGTTTTCGTAAATCGTCCCACGCATCTTCGTGTTCTCAAGCAAGGTCGTCGCCAGATCCACAGCAAAGGCAGCAACAATCCACAGCAAGGCAATGAGCAGAAGATTGCCGAGCTTCTGCAACATCGCATTGGGCAAAGAGCGATGCGCATTTTCGTCCTCAGGTTTGGGCTTGAGAATCAAACCAAGAATAAACAAGGTAACAAAACCCGCAACCGTCGCACCAAGCCCAGCAATGATCGGGCCATGACCCTGTGACAAAATCCATTTGAATGCGAAGTAACCAACGCCATACGTCAGCACCAATCGCAGCAGACGATAAACCAACCGCTTGATATTTTGCGTGAAACTTCTCTGCCAGATGAATAGCGACAGAATCACGAGAATCAACAAGGCAACGACTTCAAAAATCTTAATCGTCATTGAGCAAAATCCAAGGCGGGTGCGCGGGTGGTGGGCTGTGGGAGGGTTTGATGTATTGTAATCAAGCCACGGCGAGCGCCTAGGAAAATTTGTGATTGCCAATCGCACATTGCCAATCGCACAAAGACGCGTGATGCACAACATCAAATAAAAAACCGTATCGCTCCTGCGGCACAGGTCAATAGGCGTAACGTAATTCACAAGGCAAGCCGTGCCACGGGAGTGACACGGCTTTAGAGGTGTCATCGACTTGATTCGATTTTACGAATCAAAACATCAATCGCGGGCCATGTCGCTTTCAAGATCAAGCAGGTCTTCATCTGGATCATACGTCCCCACCGACGGCCCCTGTGTATCTGCAAGCGATGGGATTTCATCCACCGTACACGGCAGTAAGATCGTGAACGTCGAACCATCATCCGGTTTGGATTCAACTTCCACCGTGCCCCCGTGTTCCTGCACGATTTTACGTGTCACCACCAGACCAAGCCCGGTGCCCTTGAGCCCCTTGCTGGAGTTGAACGGCTGGAACAAACGCTTGATGCGTTCTTCGTCAATGCCTTCGCCGTTATCCGTCACCGCGACCTTCACCTTGGAAAGTTGATCGTCATAACTGGTATGCAACACCACCGCACCATCATTCTCAGGCACGGCATCCAGTGCGTTATTCAGCAAATTCAACACGGCCTGATGAATCCCGTTGATGTCAATCGGGACCGGCGGGATGTCCTGGGCAAAGTCGGTGATCAGCGCGACCTTCTTATTGTCAAATTGCCCCTGCATCAACTGCACGATCTCCTCCATCAGCGGCGCGAGGTTGGTCATTTCCAACTCCGGTTTACGCTGCTTGGAATAGGCGAGCATGTTCATGGTCAATTCGTAAATGCGTTCAAGGTTGCGCGAGACAATCGACCAGCCGCCCCCCACCACTTTCATGGAGTTCTTGCGGAAGCCAAGCTCAACCACGTCTGCACCGCCACGCATACCTTGAAGGATGTTCTTGATCGAGTGTGACAACGAGGCCACCGTTTGCCCCACCGCTGCAAGACGTTCCTGTCTTAACCGGTCGGCATACAACTCCGCATTCGCCAGCGCCAAACCGGTATGCACACCAATGGCGGTAAGCAAACGCAGTTGGTCATCCGTGAAGGTGTAATTGGCGATCTGCGAATCAATATGAATCACGCCAAAGAGTCGATCTTTATACTTGATCGGCACGCATAACGCAGAATGAATCCCCAGCCCCTGCACACTGTCGCCTGCAGCAAAACGGCTGTCTGCCATCGCGTTACTCGAAAGCACGCCTTCACCTTTATCCATCACATGCTGAACAATCGTGCGGCTCACAGGAATGGATTCGGGGCTCTCGTTTTTCTTGGGGTCACGATGCCGAACCACAGCAGGTGCAGGATGCCGTGAGACTTTGTCATCAAGCAGAATAAATCCGCGGTCTGCCTGGAAGTAATCAAAGATCAAATCCATGATGCCTTTGAGCAGGTCTTCTTCCTCGACCACCGAACCGATGAGCTGGGTCATTTCATAAATGACTTTGAGTTGAACGACCGCAGCTTCGGAGGGTTCAGCAACGGCCATGATCATCGACTCATCACTGCTGGCAGTCGACTCGACGTTGGCATCCATCTCGTTGGACTTGAACATGCGAATGCTGTCGGTCTTCTTGGCTTGAATGGTGTTTGAGCCGTAGACGAAAAGCGTCAAGCCCGTGCGGACCTGATCACCGGGTTGGAGCAGACGTGGGCGGGTGACACGGTGACCATTGACAAACGTGCCGTTGGCTGATTCCTGATCGTTGATGTACCACTTGCCTTCGTCGGGCGTGAGTTCAGCATGACGACGGGAAATCGTCTGATCCAACAGCGGCAGCGATTCACTCGACCGACCGATGATCTGCGGCTCATCGTCAGGAAGCTCAAATCGCCTGCCTTTGTCCGGGCCTTGAATGACAGTAAGGATCAGCATGGTGCTTACTCCGTAAGCGGGGTTTGGGGTGTAGGGTGTAGGGCTTAGATTCAAGGCAATCGCTTGAGTGTTTTGGGGTTTGCCTCTACACCCCAAACCCTAAACCCCAAACCCTATTTCTTCAGTCGTTTTTCCCACACCTTGATCTGTTGGGTAAAACCGCTCAGACCACTGTTGCCATAGCTTTGATAGCGTTTGACGACATTGGCTGGACCGAGCCATGCGTAGACTTCGGCATCGCAGGTGTCTGCTTTCTGGCCGGAGTTGATGCAGGCTTTATTGAAGTCTTCGAGTTTCAGATCAGAGAGCTGATCGAGATTCTGAGCTTCACATTCACGGACCAGTGCGCCGACGACCTGATGGGCTGTGCGGAAAGGAACGTTACGTGTGACCAGATAATCAGCCAACGCGGTGGCATCAAGGAAGCCACGATGCAGGCGTTCGTTGATGCGTTTTTCCTGGAATTTGGCAGACTTGACGATGCGCGTTGTCATTTCCAGACAGTCGGCGACCATATCAAATGCTGCAAAGAGATGACGCTTGTCTTCCTGGAGATCGCGGTTGTAGGCAATGGGCGTGCCCTTGACCATGGTGAGCATGGCCACGAGATTCCCATAGACATTGCCACATCGCCCGCGGATGAGTTCGAGCATATCGGGGTTACGTTTCTGGGGCATCATCGATGAGCCGGTGGTGTAAGCTTCACCGATTTTCAGGAAACCAAACTCCTCGGACATGTAGATGATCCACTGCTCAGCAAGACGTGAAAGCGTTTGGCTGATCATGGCGAGGGAGTAGACCATATCCAAGGCAGCGTCACGTGATGCCGTGCCGTCGATGCTGTTGGGCGTTGCCGGACCAACGGGGAGTAAGCCCGCGGTGATGGAGCGATCCAGTGGCAAGCCCGAACCGGCAATGGCGCCCGAGCCCAATGGGTTTTGTTTGTTGACTGCTCGTAAAGCAGTGATGCGCTGCTGACAGCGTTCCAGTGCAGACAGCCAGGCAACGAGTTCACCACCCACGCAGATAGGCTGAGCACGTTGCAAGTGTGTATAGGACGGCATGACGATCTTGCCATCCCGTTTAGCCAAGCCAACAAAGGCTTTGAACAACGCAGTGAACTGCTTGTCCAAATCGGCAGCGGCATCTTCGATCCAAAGTTTGAGGTCCAAAGCAACCTGATCATTACGGCTGCGACCAGTGTGGAGCTTGCGGCCTGCATCGCCGACCTTGGCAATGAGGGCAGCTTCGACACACATGTGCACGTCTTCCAGTTCGACCTTCCACCCCGGCCAGCTTTGGCCTTGTTCGTCGATCTCTTTCTTGATCTCGTTCAGACCACGTTTGATCTGGGCAAGCTCTTTCTTGGTGATCAGGCCAACTTCAGCAAGCATCGTGGCATGGGCGACCGAGCCAATGATGTCCTGCTTGTACATGCGGGTGTCATAGCTGATGGATTCAACAAAGCGTGCAGCAAGCGGATCATGAGCAGACCCCGCCCCACTCTTGGCATGTTCCCAAGGCTTGGCGGAGGATGCGGACGATGTGTTCTGATTCGTTTTTTTCTTGGTTGACATGGGCGATAGTTTACCGGGTTTTTAACTTTTCTGTTCAAGACATTTTTTGAACCACAGAGACACAGAGGCACAGAGCCCGAAAAAAAAGAAAGACACTCTCTGTGAATGTCTTTCTCTGTGACTCTGTGTCTCTGTGGTTAATATTTGATATTAAAATCCAAACGCCGGTTCGTCATCACCTTCAACGCTATGCGGTAAATGGCGGTGATGGATTCGAATGACGCGGGAGAGTTGTTCGGCCAGCAAGGTGGAGATGGCTTCAAAGGTCTGAACCATCTCAGGGGCAAACGGTGTGGACTGATCTCGGAAAGCAATCAACACGGCAAGTGTTTCCTCTTCATGCTGACAGCGAACCGCCAACACGTGAGCATCTTCCAGATACGCGGCGTCGGCACCGATCCACTTGCCCATGGTTTCGTTGTCGGTGATGTGCAGCACATGATCACGTTCTGCCATCTTGGGTGCAACAACGTCAGCAAGGTGCTGGAGAATCATCGTTGTCGACTCGCGCGAACCGTCGAGATTCACATAACCACCCAGTGAATATTCATCAGCCATGGCAGGCAGGAACAACGCAGCATTGGTCGGACCTGCTTTTTCGAGCACGTATTCAAGTGTGCGACGAAGCACGTGTTCCAGATCAAGTTCATTGCCCACGTAGGACAAGAAGTCATTGTTCTGAACAGTTTCGTGCATCTGTGAAGCAAGATCGTGATACGCAGTCACAAGGTCATTACAGAGCACATCCACCTGACGGCTGACATCCTGATGAGCCTGCGTGAGCTTGTCACAGGTTTTCTGGAGCTTGCGAATCTTGCGACGTTCACGACGTTTGGAGACCGCACGGTTGTGGGCCAACTTCAAACGCGACATCAAATCGTCATTGTTCAGCGGCATGCAAAGCACGTCAGAAGCACCGTTGCGCATCGCTTTGAAAAGCATATCCGCAGAGGGCAGTTCCTTGCTGATGAGAATGGATTCGGTGGTGGGGTGTTTGGCTTGAATCTGCTTGAGCACTTCAAGTGTCGCAGCTTCATTCTGGTCGGCACAGGCGATCACCACGTCATAGCGATGATGCGACAGGTCCTCCATGGCCTGATTGATATCACTGACAGCCTCAAGCTTGCAGGCAGCAATCTGCTTCAGAGAAGACTGAAGCTGCTCATGCGCTTGTGGGTCAACATCCACGAGCAAGGCCCGCCAACTCGCCGGTTTGCGACGCGACTTTGCAGTCGGTGATGGCGACACGGCGTCAGCGGACTTGGGCTGCGATGAATGATCCGCAGAGTTTGGGTATTCGCTGGTCAAAACTTTCTCCTGCACATCCTTGAACAAAAGTCTGTGCATCTCACTCCTTGAAATACGCTGTCGATGAGGGTCTCAATCTCATCACGTTTTCAAGTGAACCCGGGCCGAATCTCGCGATCCGTTTCCCCCCTCGGGTCTTTCCTCCACTGGTGTCTATCGGCTTATTTTCAACTCAAATCGAGTGGCAATGACAAAGTTACTGTCGTACCTTTGTCTAATGCGCTGCATAACCCAACCTGACCACCGTGTGCGGCGATCAATTGCCGGGCGCGCGTCAGGCCCATCCCCATCTGGCGTCCGGCAGGTTTGGCTGAAAAGAACGGGTCCATCGCATGTTGCAACGTGTGTGCATCCATTCCCGGCCCGTTATCGGTCACTTCCAAATTCAATGACCGTCGATCATCACTAAGCATGGCTTTGATGCTGGCATGATGCTTGCCATCCGCTTCCACAGCATTGAGAATCAACTCACTGATGGCCTGCTCAATCTGCTGAACATCGACAGCAACGTCGGGTAATGACTCAGGTAAACTGATGTCCACCTGGATCTGATCCGCCAACTTATCAAGCTTGTGTTTGACCTGATCAATGGCATGATCAAGTAACTGCCCGAGATTGGCGGTTTCCTTGTTGGGCTGCGCCGGCTCGGTGAATAGTTTCAAAGCTGTGATAAGATTACTCAGACGATGCGATTGCTCAACAATGGTCTGAGCGTGTTTTCGTGGCGTTGAACCTTCGGGCAATTCACGAACGAGCAACTGGCTTCGCCCAGAGATCACGGCCAACGGATTGTTCATTTCATGAGCTGCGCCGGCAGCCATCTCACCAAGTCTTGCCATCGACTCATTACGTAAGAGCGCATCCTGAGCATCGGCCAGCGCGAGATTGGCTTGAGCGAGTTGTTCACCCAGACGGCGGGCGCCTTCATGCTGTGATACGGCTGCGATGGCTGCGCCCCAGGTGCTGGTTAACGCGGAGAGATGCTGCCATTGCGGGAGACTCGTCCGGTCATGAAGCATCAATGCTGCTGTCCCCCAACCACAACTCAAGGGAAGCATCTGAATCTTGCGTACATCCGGTGCTTCGATCAGATAATCGCTGACCCACGGGATAATACTCACCAGATTCATGGCAGCAGGCCCCATCGGATCAAGCTCATCGAGATTGGGTGCATGCGGTGGCGGCGCGATCAACTCCGAACGCATCGGGCGCGCATTAAAGCCAAATTGCATCACCATCCATTTATGCTGTGCATCGCCTGACTGAGGCTGCCAGATCATGGCCATGAAACCCTCATCAAGCACATGTCGGGCATTGCGTGCAACAGCATGCACCACATCGGGCACACTGCGGCCGGGGACGGCTTCTGCATGGAACTGTGTCACTGCTTCGAGAATCCGAGCCTGGGAGACAGCAATGCGCGAGCGTCGCTCCAGCGCAGAGTTGAGTCGCCCCAGTTCTTCGTTAGCGCGTTGGATGGATTCGTGGTAAAGCTCGCGGGTCGGTGCTTCGCCAAGTCCTAAAACTTCCGAGCGACGTTCGACTTCTTCGAGCAGTGATTTTTCGATATCTTCAACCAACTCAACATGAAGCCCGAGTTCTTCAGCAAGTTTACCGGTTGATTCCTTGACGTTGAAATTGCCTGAAAAACCAAGATGCTGACGACGCACGATCAGGTCCGCCAGACTGATGAGCCCGACGAGACGTTTATGTTCAAGTTGAGGTAGCGTTGCGTAGTCCGCACCATGAAGCCAGATACAGTCCTGGAGTTTATGCGGCAATCGCCACTGCTCAGCAAGACGTTTACCTGCGGTATGGTGATCAATACCGACGATGCGGCGTTCGAGTTCAGCGATGTTGCCCTGATTGAGTTCGGTCAATTCAATGACGCGGTCGTAACTCTTGGGAAGAAGCATATCCAGCGCGAGTTTACCCATGTCATGCAATAGGCCGCAGACAAAGGCGTCCGAAGGCGTGATGTCACGGATATCGGGATGGGCGCGGGCGATGTTCTCGGCAGCCACGGCGACGGCGACACTATGCCGCCAGAAACCGGGACGGTCGAATCGGCTTAAGGGTTGGACTTCAGTTTGCGGTTGACCATTACTGCCAAAGGTGTCGAACACCTTCATGGACAGCACGGCATTGCGGATGGCATTAAAGCCCAGCAAGGTCACCGCGCGTTCGACGGTCATGACTTCATGACGGATGCCAAGGTCTGCTGCACGACAGAGCGAGAGCACCTTGGCGGTGAGTGCGGGGTCCGTGGTGATCAGGTCCACGACTTCCTGAATGTGCGATTGATCGTTGGCGGTAAGCGACAGAATCCGCATGGCCACGGCGGGGAGAGTGGGCAAGGCTTCGACCTGACGGAGAATCAGCTCGATGTGTGCGGATCGGGATTGGTCACTGTTACCAGTCAATGGTCGTCTTCTCCAAGACATCACATGAAAGTTTTATCTCACACGCCCAGCAATTCGCCGATGCGGTTGAGCAACTCGTCGATGGAGAACGGCTTCTTGACGAAGGCGTCGGCACCGGCGGACATGAGCTGCTGGACTTCACGCTGATCAGCCACGCCTGAAACGATGATGATCTTCATGCCTGCGACGTTGGGATTTTCGCGGACAGTCTTGCAGACGACATTGCCGTTAATGTCCGGCAGCATGTAGTCCAGAATCATCAGATCAGGTTTGAACTGTTCGGTGAGGATGCCAGCGTCATAGCCGGTCGAGGCTGTCTTGATGGTGAAGCGGTCATCATCGCTGAGCATGTCCACGAACAATTCGCGAATCTGTTCATCGTCATCCACGATGAGCAGGCGCTTGCGCGAGCCTTCGAGCTGTTCGGTGGGAATGTCATTTTCGCGCATGAAGCGAATGAGCTCTTCGCGCGGAATCCGACGGAACTTGCTCCCCGGGACGCGGAATCCCTTGAGCTTGCCCTTGTCGAAGCATCGGATGATGGTTTGCTGTGAAATCTTGCAGATATCAGCAGCTTCACCGGTGGTATAGACCTGCTTGTCGGCGAGGTCGCCATTGTCACTACTTACCATGATTTTTCTCCCCAAATCTGTGCGTCTCTCGGGCGATCAGGTTTGCCTGCTTGCCCAAAGTTACCCAGATTCTCTGTTTTTACATCGACCCACTAACAGGTCGACTTTACGAACATGTCAAAA
This sequence comes from Phycisphaeraceae bacterium, assembly GCA_002704825.1. Taxonomy (GTDB): domain Bacteria; phylum Planctomycetota; class Phycisphaerae; order Phycisphaerales; family Phycisphaeraceae; genus UBA7800. Next base: position 4,742 of record PAIY01000167.1, on the reverse strand, counting down.
TGGATAACCATTCGGCCATCTTGGACATGTTTTTTTGCTCAAAAGATCAATTCCGCTTTGAATCGTGTTCAGAAACCATTACTATGCACGTCAAGTTCTTATCAATGACACCGTTATGGCAATAAAGATCACCTTTCTCGGCGCCTCCAAACAAGTCACTGGCTCAAGGTATTTCCTCGAAGCCGGCGGTTTGAAGTTGCTCATTGATTGTGGTCTGTTCCAGGAACGTGAATATCAGTCCCGCAACTGGGATGCCTTCCCGTTCGATCCTGCCAAGCTCGATGCGGTGGTTTTGACGCATGCCCATCTGGATCACGTGGGCACGTTGCCACGCCTGGTGGATCAAGGCTTTACCGACAAACCGATCCTGGCCACCGAACCCACCGTGGAGTTGGCCGCGTTGGTCATGCTCGATTCAGGTCGGATTCAGGAAGAAGACGCCAAGTACAAACTCAAGCGACACCGCAAAAAAGGCCACAAGGGTCCGCACCCCGTTGTGCCGTTGTACACCGTCGAACAGGCCCAGCGGACGGTCCCCCTGCTCAAGGGGTATCCCTACGACAAGCCGTTGACGCTCAACGAAAATGTCACGCTGACGTTCATCGAAGCCGGTCACATTCTCGGGTCCGCGTCACTGTTATTTGAGATCAAAGACAACAATGAAATCCGCAAGGTCGTCTTCTCCGGCGATATTGGTCAGCATGGTAAACCCCTGATCCGCGATCCGGGCAAGATCGACACCGCTGAGATTGTTGTCATGGAGTCGACCTATGGGGATCGCAATCACCGCGATGCCGGGCCGGTGGACGTGCAGCTTGAGCGGATCATCAATGACACGTTCAAGCGTGGGGGCAATGTGATCATCCCCACCTTTGCCATCGAACGCGCCCAGGAGTTGATGTACCACATCAGTGAGTTGGCCTATGCCGACAAGATTCCTGACGTGCCCGTGTTCATGGACAGTCCCATGGCCGTGGATGCCACGGAGATTTTCAAGCGATACCGCGGTTACATGGATGACGAAACAGTTGCGATGTTCGACAAGCACGAACCGCCGTTGCGATTCCCGGGGTTGACGTTGGTGCGTAACGTTGAAGAGTCCAAGGCGATCAAGCTGCGGACCACGCCGTCGATCATCATGTCCTCTTCGGGCATGTGTACCGCCGGTCGCATCAAGCATCATCTCAAAAACAACATCACCGATCCCAATAGCACGATCCTCTTCGTCGGATTCCAGGCCCAGGGCACACTCGGTCGCCGGTTGGTCCAGGGTGAAAAGGAAGTCCGCATTCACGGTGAGATGTGGCCGGTCAATGCACGCATCGAACAAATCCACGGCTTTAGTGGTCACGGTGATCAGGAAGATTTGCTCAACTGGTTAGCCCAGATGGACCCAAGCCCGCATCGCGTGTTCCTCACGCATGGCGAACTCGAATCAGCAGAGGTGTTGGAAAAGATTCTCCACGAACGCTACCCACACATGAATATCAAAATCCCGTCGTATCAACATACGGTTGAGATCTGATTTCCAAACGACAACTTGGACATTCCCCAATTTAGTTGCATTGCTAGCGATGCGCTGGGTGTTATGCATCGCGCATCGCAAGTGATGCGGCTAAATGCCAAACGTCTTACAGATATTTCAAATATTCTGTGAAAAGTCATTGGATATCGAAACGCACGGATATAATAAGGATAGTCAGACACCCAGCTGTGTTTTGTCTCTTGGGCGATTCGTTCTGGAATCAAAGGAGACGTTGACATGACACATCCCCGGACCACACACACCCGTGCCATGGAATTGGACCACGACGAGGCGGAGATTCTGCTTGAGTTGCTTGATCATGAGCTGGCCGACATCCCCAGCGAGGTGCGGCACACCGACCGTGCAGTCCTGCGAGACGCGCTGCGCGCCCGGGCTGGGCATCTGCGTGACCTGCGCGACAGGTTACGACACGAATTTGCTCTGGCTGTGTAAATGACCTTGTCGTGATCCAATGCATCACAGGACGCCAACCTATCACGGCGTCCTGAAACGATAACCGCGGGAAGTGATGCTTCAAGCTTCCCGCGGGGTTTTATTTTTATTTAGATGTCGACTGTCTATTGAAACATGATCATGGGAACGCTTATGATTTAGCCGCATCGCTTGCGATGCGTGTCGTGGTTGTAACGCGTCCAATTAAAGCGCATCGCAAGCGATGCGGCTAAATGTTTCGATCGCCAATAGACCTAATGATCTTTATCATTAACTCACGCCTGCGCCAAATACGCCGTCAACAGATCGCGACATGCAAAGAGGTCATCCTTGTTGATCGTCTCGGTGACGGTGTGGATGTAGCGGGTGCCGCAGACCAACGTCATCACGCGATAGCCTTCGCCCTTGCGTTGGATGGCAAGGGAATCCGTACCACCACGGGGAAGAATGGTGCGCTGGGTCTTGATCTTCTTTTTCTTGCCCACCGCTTCGAACTCTTCGAGAAGTTTGAGGTCGGTGATGCTGCCTGAGTCCATGACCATCAGGCCTGCGCCCTCGCCTGCTTTGGTGATCGCCATATCACCGGGGACTCCGGGGGTATCGCAGCAAAGCGTGGTGTCGAGCGTGATGGCAATGTCGGGCTTGATCTGCGCTGCTGCCGGCCCCGCGCCGCGACAGCCAACCTCTTCCTGCACAGTGAAAGCAACATAGATATCACAGTCGTGATGCTTGAGTTTCTCAATCGAGCGAATCCCAAGCCAGCAGGCAATGCGGTTGTCCAGACATTGGCTGACGATCATGTTGCCCACTTCGGTAAACGGTGCTTTGATCACCACCATGTCACCGATCTGGACTTTGTCATTGACTTCATCCGCGGTCAGACCCATGTCGATGATGAGTTCTTCGATCTCCGGCACCTTCTTGCGGTCTTCGGGTGATGCGATGTGTACCGGCTTGCCACCGGGATTCATCACGCCCGGCAGATCACCGTGTTTCGTGCAAACCGTCACCAAACGGGCAAAAAGGTTGCGCGTATCAAATCCGCCCACGGCATTGACGCGAAGAAAACCCTTCTCATCAATGTGACGTACCAGAAAACCAATCTGGTCCATGTGACAGGAGAGCATCACCTTCTTTGTTTTCTTGGATGATTTCTTACCCTTGGCAGGCCGCGCCTTGCGATACGCAATGAGCGTGCCCATGGCATCGGTAGTGAACTTGTCGAACAAGCCCTTGGCTTCAGATTGGATGAGTTTTGCGACCCGGTCTTCGCGACCCGGCACGCCCGGCGTGACACATAATTTTTCGAGTAGTTTCATGGTTGATCAGTGTATCGACTTGGCCAAGTCACTGGCAAGCTGGACATCCATGTTTGCTAACTCTCACACCAATTGGCAAAAGCGGAGAATAATCCGGGTTAAACCTGTCGATAATGACCTGTGGCACGAATTGCCATCCGTACGCTAACTGCTCGTTGGGTAACGTGATAAATCGTTTGATGGAAAAATGTGCAGTGGTCCGTGCTTGTCATTTTGCATCATCTTGGCTAAAGTGTTATCTGGCAAGCGACTAAGGGAAGAGAGTGTTAGCCGCCGGATCACGGGCGATTCTGTTGGGCACACTCTGGTTTATGCAGTCAACGGATTGTGGAGCATTATGGCTTTAGCGGGAAACGCTGCCATTCCAGCCAACCTGGGTTTTGAGATCCTTGAAACATTGGGTCACGGGGCCAGGAGTACCATTTACCTGGTGAGGGAGAAATCCACCGCCTCGCGCTATGCCCTCAAACGTGTGATCCGCAACTCCTCTGCTGATCAGCGGTTCATTGAACAGGCGATTTTAGAACATGAAGTTGCCCAGCAGTTCAATCATCCTTCGCTTCGCAAATCACACCGAACCTTCAAAATCAAAAAGCTCTTCCGCATCAAGGAAGTCTATGTCCTCATGGAAGCGGTCGATGGCTTGACGCTGGAGCAGCGTCGCCCGACGGACATGCTTGAGGTCTGTCGCATCTTCCAGGACACCGCGATCGCACTGGGCGTGATGCATCGAGCAGGCTATGTCCATGCAGATATCAAGCCCAACAATATTCTGGTAACGCAGCAGGACATGGTCAAGATCATTGACTTTGGTCAGTCCTGCCCCAACAACACGCGTAAGGAACGCATTCAGGGGACGCCGGATTACATCGCGCCCGAACAGGTCAAACGTGAGCACATCACGCCCAAGACCGATGTGTTTAACCTGGCTGCGACGATGTACTTTGTCTTGACGCAGCAACACGTGCCGACGCTGATCCCCAAGGGCGGTGCTGGCATGAACCTGGTGGACCGCGGGCCGACCAAATGCCCCTCACCGATGGAACTCAACGCCAAGGTCCCGCCAGCGTTGAGCGGTCTGATTATGAACTGCCTGGAGCAGGAGCCGCGCGAGCGTCCGGAATCCATGACGCGTGTCTATGAACGCCTGGAGATGGCGATCGGCCAAATCAAGAGCGAACAAGGCGGTGGTGCAGCCAAACAGCCAAACAAACCCGTTGTCCCCGAAGACAGTATCCTCCCAGGCTCCGCCCTGTCGGACACCGGTTCATTGGATATCGATTCGCTGTTTGCTTAAGTCATCCGATCTTCCAACTCAATATTCCATATGCTTGAGATTGGCTTGGGTTTCTTGCCAGGGAGCTTCGCCCCCCGGACCCCCTGTCGAGTTTGGGATGTCTTGGCAAGTGATGTAGCTGCATTGCATTCAAAGGAATTGAAGACTG
>PAIY01000166.1 GCA_002704825.1 Phycisphaeraceae bacterium | reverse complement strand
TTCCTTGTCGGGTAAGTTCCGACGCGCATGAATGGCGTAACCACTGGAGCACTGTCTCAACAACCGACTCGGTGAAATAGAAGACGCGGTGAAGATACCGCGTACCCGCAGCAAGACGGAAAGACCCCGTGGACCTTTACTGTAGACTGGTATTGGCCACGTTACTATCATGCGTAGGATAGGTGGGAGGCTTTGAAACTTTGGTTCAGGCCAGAGTGGAGCCATCCTTGAAATACCACCCTTGATATTAATGTGACCTAACTTGGACCCATGAATCTGGGCCAAGGACCATGCTAGTTGGGCAGTTTGACTGGGGCGGTCTCCTCCTAAAAGGTAACGGAGGAGTGCAAAGGTCAGTTCAACATGGTTGGAAACCATGTGTCGAGTGTAAACGCACAAACTGGCTTTACTGCGAGACATACTCGTCGAGCAGTTAGGAAACTAGGCGTTAGTGATCCGGCGATCCCGTGTGGAAGGGTCGTCGCTCAACGGATAAAAGGTACCCCGGGGATAACAGGCTGATCGCCTCCGAGCGTCCATAGCGGCGAGGCGGTTTGGCACCTCGATGTCGGCTCATCACATCCTGGGGCTGAAGGCGGTCCCAAGGGTTAGGCTGTTCGCCTATTAAAGTGGTACGCGAGCTGGGTTCAGACCGGCGTGAGCCAGGTCGGTCCCTATCTGCTGTGGGCGTAGCAAATTTGAAAGGATTCTTCTTTAGTACGAGAGGATTAGGAAGGACATGCCTCTGGTGCGCCAGTTGGACCGCTAGGTCCACCGCTGGGTAGCTAAGCATGGCAGGGATAACCGCTGAAAGCATCTAAGCGGGAAGCCCCCCTTGAGATAAGATTTGCACGCACTTTTGTGTGAGAGACCCCTTGTAGACGACAAGGTTGATAGGCAGGAGCTGTAAGGGCTGAGAAGTCTTAAGGTGACCTGTACTAACGGTCGATTGCTTGATCGTTCCGACCACGGATCGATTCAAATCATACATACACCAAGCTTACTTTGGTCTTTTGAATCTTCGATATTCCCAACATCCACTAAAACAATCGTGGATCCGCTTAACCGCGATCCACTGTTTTAGCCGGTGACTTTAGTGACAGTGTTCACCTGATCCCATCTCGAACTCAGCAGTTAAGCCTGTCACGCCGATGATACTGCCACTGCGGGAAAGTAGGTCATTGCCGGCTTTTATGAGCTCTCTGAGGTAAACCTTAGAGAGCTCTTTTTTTGCGCGCATTTCAAATTGATCCTCTGATTGCTTTTACACGGCTCTAAAAATCATGACAATACATTCTGGTCTACACATGTCACTACCGGGAGCCGATACGTGCTATTTCAAAAATCAAAAATCGCATTACTGATTGCCTTGTTCTTCTTTCCATTTCTATCAGCCTGTATCAATCAGCAATATTCATCTCTACCACGATATTTTGATCCGGATGATATAACCACTTATTCGTTCCCCAAGATCACCCGACAACTTGATGACGAATATGGTAAGCCGCATCAGCCTTATTCCAAGGAATTTTTACGACGCCTCAAGAGCAGGTCCCTTTCTCTATCACAGTTAAAAACTGCGACATTACTTTGCCTGGACATCTATACAGAAAATCCAACATGGCGTGATCGGCTTTGGCATGAGGTTTTGTATCACCTTTTGGAGCAACATGCACTGAGCCAACAGCAACTCGAATCATTGATTCAAAAGTCTGCAAAGCCCGAAATTCATGTAAAACCATCCATTCGACGTAATAGAAATTTTGGATACAAGTCAACTGGCAGCACGGTGTTCCTTGGTAAGGAAATCCGTTTCCACTTTTCTTTTGAATATGACCGGTTTGAAATCAACGACCATACTTTCAGAGACTCGATGAAATTACTATCCAATGAGAAAAAAACGCTACGCCCGTTGAATCGCATCGGTACCGGCGTCCGTTTAACGGCATTCCCTAAGCCAGAATTTTTTGATACTCCCACGCCGAAAATCGCCAACATTACCTATGGTTTCCGTGCCAAAGCAAAGTTGGTTCAACCTGAAGGATATGACCCTTTTATGGTTCAAGCCTCAGCATCACAGCAAGTCAAGGTGGTTGGGCATGACGATGCGGTTGACGAGATTATCACCGATGAATCACAGCGTTCTCTAAATGAGTCTGCATGGTTTAATTCACGTGTTGTGACTTCTGACAAAGAATATTTTGTACTACTGGGATTTGATAATCCACCATTGGCTCAAGCGTTTACTGCATGGCTACTGGATGGGGAACAACGTTATAAGCTGGGCCAATTATTTATCCCGGCTCATGCTCCCAGGCAATGGTATCGTTTATATCGCTATCGTTTTATCAAACGGGAACGCTGGGTATTGCCTGAGAAAGTAAGTGTCGAGTTGGTACCCGATATGACTGTGGTGGATAAGCAATTGGTACATACAGCCTATTGGGGCAAAACAATGCGACGTGATCACATCATTGTCGATGAGCCCTATAAACCAGCATTTAATATGGACCCTGTGTTTGCTGATGAAGTCGTCAATGCTGTGAAGATAAGTTCTCTGGCACGTTTCAAATCTTCCGCTCATTCCGGTGAAACGCGTTTAAATGTATCAGTGGATCGATTGCATTGTCGTATTGCCTATCAGGCAATCGTATTCGATGACAAGCAAACTTATCTCGATAATATGCGTCTTGGTTTTATTCATCAGAAAGTCGGCAGTGAGAGTGGTCATTCGACGACAATTATCATCCCCAATGATGTTGACCAGGTTCACGTTCGCTTGATCCCCGCTGATTTTTGGGAAATCAAAGGTGATCTTGAGTCGCCACCTTGGGGATACACTTTGGATTTTGGTATTCTGAAACTACATGACCCCAAAGAGAATAGACCTAGATGGCTACAAGGTCGCGTTGTTTGGCCTGACGAATAATTCAGTTTTCAATTGATTGCTTGTCTGTCATGTTTAACGATTGGTTGCTTTAATCAGGTAACGAGAATCCATGCAATACACCACCCTCGGCAGAACCAACCTTCATGTCTCCGTCGCTGGACTGGGCGGTGGTGGGCATTCGCGTTTGGGCTTACGCCTTGGCCGAAGTCTCGATGATGCGTTAACTGTCGCGCAGGCTGCATTCGATCAGGGCGTCAACGTCTTTGACACCGCCCAAGGCTATGGCACGGAACCGGTTCTTGCCAAACTTCTCGACACCGTGCCGCGCGATCAAATCGTCATCTCCACCAAAGCAGGCATTGGCTGGATGGGGCCGATCAATTGCACGCCCCAAGAATTTGCCAAGACGATTGATGATCGCTTAACGCAGCTCAACACCGATTACATCGACATCATGTACATCCACGGCCTGCATCCGGATCTCGTGGATGATGCGATGGAGATGATTGTCCCCGTCATGCAAAAAGCGCGTGATGCAGGCAAGGTGCGATTCATCGGCGTGACGGAAATGTTTGAGCATGACTTTACGCACCAGATGCTCCAACGTGCTTTGCCTTATGACTGCTTTGATGTGGTGATGCTCGGGTTTAACATTCTCAATCAGACGGCACGTGATACTGTTTTGCCGATGATCCAGAAACAGAACGTGGGCACGATGTGCATGTTTGCCATCCGACAAGCATTGAGTAACGAAGACCGCTTCAAGCAAACCATTAACCAACTCATCGATGAAGGTCGTATCGATCCAGCTTTGATCAACGCCACCAACCCACTGGACTTCTTGAAGCTGACTTCCGCGGAAATTTCAGGGGGCACTTCCGGGGGCGGCGGGTATGCTGACATCGTTGATGCCTGTTACCGATTCTGCCGTGATGAGCCGGGGATGGATATCGTCCTCACCGGCACGAGTAACACAGCGCATCTGGCTGCCAATCTCCAGTCCATCAACGCGCCTGCCTTACCCGTTGAACACCGCCAACGCTTGATCGACATCTTCAAAAACGTCGATCATCTCTCCGGCGATTGATTCGCCAAGCCATTTTTTGTTCTAGCATCTGATTCTGATGTGCTGTTATCTGGCGTTGGCAGATATTCCTTTTGATATACGCTTGATGTGTAGGTTTGTAGTGTCTGTAGGGCTTGTGCCGTCCGATTGTCAAGACTCGGTAAGTCTTAGGTTGACTGCGCTCTTTTTAGGTATTTTTCTTTAACCCTTCCACTCTACACTACACATGGAGAAAAGACGCATTTTGGGTTTGGTCAACGACGCAGGAATGGTTTGCGACATTGCTATGCGTTGATACGGACCTGGATTGTTAGCAGCAAAGCGTTCTTTGCTGTGATATCTCGTTTGTTCAGTGCATGCGAGATTCGGAGGAAAAAGGGAGTCCTGAAGATGCAACGACCAATTCACGGGGGCGTTCTGCGCTCAATTTCAAGCAGTCTGTTTAACAAGACGCGTTCATTGTTTGCTCATCCCAAACGCAATCGTCATGCGCGCCGGCGTTACCGCAAGCTCTATGGCGATCATCAGGTTCAACCGCTCGAACCGCGCGTGTTGCTTTCTGCCACACTTGGCGGTGATGCCTGGTATGACCTGAACAACAATGCGATCAATGACGCAGGGGATGTCGCCGTCGGAGCTGGGATTGTCGTGAACCTGTTGGATTCAGGTGGCACGCAGTTGGACACAACGGTTACCAATGCCAGCGGTCAATACAGCTTTGCTGACATTGCTGCGGGTGATTACAGAATTGAATTTGTCTCGCCATCCTCAAACTTTGTCTTTGTGACTCAGGATGCAGGCAGTGACACACTGGACAGTGATGCTGATGTGACCACCGGTCGAACTGCCGTCATCACGTTGGCTGATAGTGATGTTCTCGACGACGTTGATGCAGGCTTTTCTGCATTAAGTGTGTATGTCGATGACGATTGGTCAGGCGTTGCAGACGGCGATGATCCTGATGGTGTGGGAGCTGCAACGATTTTTGGCGTTGATGCGTTTGCAAATATTCAGGACGCCATCGATCACTTGACGACAGGGGGGACGATTTACGTTGCTGATGGCACCTACGACGAAAATCTTTTCATCAACAAGGACCTGACATTACTCTCGGAAAATGGTCGGGACACCACCTTCATCAACGGCATCTCCGGCGTTGGCGCACTGGGTGCTATCCGAGTTACCAACACCACCACCGCTGTGCAGATCGGTGATATCGACCAGGGCTTTAGCATCCTAGGTGTCGATAACGGCAATGCTGTTGTCGAAAATGCAGCAATCTATCTCCAGGGGGCGCACTCGGGTTTATCCATCATCGGCAACGAAATCATCGCTGACGGTGACCACGGCCTGCTCAGTGAATATGGTCATGCCATCACCAATGCCCTGATTGATCACAACATTTTCTCCGGCAAAACGTTCACCGGCGCCAATCCTGCAGGCGAAGGTTTTGGCGCTCAATTCTCGCTAGCAAACGTGCCACGCCAGTTGGTGTCCATCAGTGGTGGTGCCTCATCATCCAATGACAACATCACCTTCAGCAACAACCAGATCACCGGCCAGGCAGGCGGCTTGAATGCCAGTAATGACGAACAAGGCAACACACTGGTGACCATCGATGCGCAAAACAGCATCATCACCGATAACACCTTCGAAGGGACCACCACCCGTTTCGGTTCGGCGTTGCGCGTCCGAGGCACGACTGCAACCAGCATCACGGGCAATACCTTTGATACAACCAACATGGGCGAGAATACCACTCAGCTCTTCACACAAATTACCTCAGTCAACGGACTGACCGGCAATGACATGAGCCAGGTCGTCGCGGACAACAACTTCGATACAGGAACCTACATAGAAGGTGTTGGAGCCGTCTACACTGGCATGAAAAACATCATCGAAGCTGCAACATCCGGCTCGGTGATTCACATTCTTCCTGGCACGTATGACGAAGACCTTATCGTCGATAACGACATCACCATCAAGGGCACATTCGATCTCGACGGCACCCTCACCCTCACCGACGGCACGTCACTTGCCCCCGGTAGCAGTCCCGGCATCATGAACACCGGCAGTATCGTCATGGGCCTGGGCACCACGCTGGAAATCGAAATCGACGGCAATACCGTCGGTACTGAATATGACCAACTCAACGTCACAGGCACCGTCGATATCACCGACAGCACATTGGATGTCACGCTCGGCTATACACCCACAGACGGCGACAGTTACATCATCATCAACAACGACGGCGTCGATGCCATCACCGGCACATTCGACGGTTTGGCAGAAGGTGATCAACTCGTTGTCTCCGGCTCGGTGTTCGCAATCTCCTATGTCGGCGGTGATGGTAATGATGTCGAACTGACATACGTGCCCACGAATCTGGACGATGTCTACGTCGATGACGATTGGGCCGGTCTGTCGTTGGGCGTTGACCCTGATGGTGTCGGTCCGGCCACGGCGATCGGTGTCGATGCCTTTGCTGTCATTCAGGATGGTGTGGATGCGGTCAATGCCGACGGCACCGTGCATGTCTATGCAGGTACCTATGCTGAGGAAACCTTTATCTACAACAAAGGTCTGACATTACAGGGCGAATCAGCAGACGCCAGCGATATCATGATCGATGCCAGCTCATTCGGATCAGGTATTAGTGCAGATGCCGGTACTTCGGATCTGACGTTTGCCAACTTCTCCGTCTTTGACGCGACGAGTATCGGCATGATCATTACGCAAGGTGGCGGTAACGTCACTTTCGACAATGTTGTGGTGCGTCGCGCTGCCACGTTTGGTATCTATGTCAGGGAATCGGGAACCGTCAGCCTTACGGATACCATCAGCTCGGACAACGGCAACATCGGCCTGTTGATCGATGAGACTGATCAGGTCATTGATACCAACGGCAAGTACAACTTCAACAGCAATGGAGGTATCAACCTGATCGACATTGCTGGTGATGTCACCCTGACACGAACCATTCTCAACAACAACGATGCCAATGATGATGATTTTGGCAGTGGCATCCTTGCTGAGAAGAGTTCCCTGCCCAATGCCATCGGCGGTAATCTCACGCTCAACGCTGTCCGCATGGGCGATACCGATGGGGCAAACAATGCATACCATCAGGAGTACGGCCTGTACATCGAAGACGGTATCTCCGGCAATGTGATCATCCAAAGTCACGATGACGGCAATGATGTCATCGACTCCAACGCGGTCGGCCACGATGTGTCCGGTATCCACCTGCGCTATGTTGATGGCGATATCGACATCCTCGGTGGCACCTACACGCTCAACGAAGACTCGGGCATCTTTATCCAGAACGGTGACGGCTTTGTCACCATTGACGGCGTCGAAGCACAAGGCAACGTGCAAGGTGCCTACATCCGTAACACCGATGGCCTGATCACCAACAGCAACTTCCAGTACAACGAATACGGTGTCCGCCTGCGTGCCAATACGGAAGTGTCCATTCTTGATAACGAGATCATCGAAAACCAAATCGGTATCCACGTCCTCAACAGTCGCGCCTTAATCGAAGGCAATGACCTGTCGGACAATTCGTCTGTCGGTTTGGTCATTGATGGTGATGCAACCGTCGATGCAGGTGACACTGAAGATGATAACGTCACCGGGCTTGGCACCGGTTCCATGCCCAACGGTTCGTCCGCTGGTCAGAACACCTTCTTTGGCTACGACGGTCTGAGTAATCTGGCGATCAACAATCTTAATGAAGACGTTGACGATGACATTGACGTTCTGGCGGAAATGAATACGTTTGACTACGTTGCCTACGACTTCATCGAATCCGTGGTTAATCATGATGAAGACGATTCGGGCCTGACCTACGTTTACTTCGGCTTCACCATCCCCGCGGTTGTTGTGGCCGATGTCTATGTCGATGACGACTGGGATGCAATTGCCTGGGGTGATGATCCTGACGGCGTCGGCCCGGCAACGGCAATGGGTGTCGATGCGTTTTACACCATCCAGGACGGTGTCGATGCTGTCGCAGATAGCGGGACAATCCATGTCTATGACGGGACCTATCTCGAGTCTGTTTACATCATCGAAAAAGACATGACCATCACCGGCGTCTCCATGGACCCAACCGGCGTCATCGTCGATGCAGAGGATGATGAAGAAGTCTTTAACATCTTCGGTGTCGACAATCTGACCATCGAATACCTCACCGCACAATATGGTGATGATGACATCATCGACATCACCGATTCGGGCATCATCACGCTCGATCATCTGATCGTCCAATACGCAGACGAAGACGGTATTGATGCCCATTACACCGATCAGGTGATTGTCTCCAACACCACCATCCAGTATATGGGAGATGACGGGATCAGCTTCTACGAAGTCGGCACGGCCACGATTGAAGAAGTGACCATAGAGTACGGCTTTGGCAGCGGGATCAATTATGAAGAAGGCGATCTGCTGGATGTCGATGGACTGTGGATCAGTGACTTTGATTCCAATGGTATCGAAACCGACTACGTGGAAGAGATCGATGTCAACGATGCCACCATCCAGTACACCGGTGATTCGAGTATGGAACTCTATTACGGTTATTCAATCACGCTCGATACCGTCAATGTGTCCTACACCGATGGCTGGGGCTTTGATATCTACGATTGGTATTCGACGGACATGACCGATGTGTCGGTGATGTACGCTTTTGAAGACGGCATGTGGATCGACTACGTGGACTACGTGAATCTCACGCGCGTCACAGCACAGTACAACGACCTTGACGGGATCTTTATCACCGATGCGGTCGATATCACCTTGCTGGATGTCAACAGTTCATACAACTTTGAAGCCGGACTTCATGTTGAGCTTGCTGAATCACTGTCGGATACCAATGGTGTTTACACGCAGAACGAAGACTCGGGCATATGGGTCACCTATGTCATGAACGAGTCGGTTTTCACCCGCACCACAGCAACCAACAACAACACGGACTTTGACGACGATGGCGTGGGCCTGGAAATTTATGGCTTCCCGTTTGAGGGGTTGATTGAAGAAGCTGAAGATTTCATTGGCGCCTTCGAAGGCTTCCTTCTGGGTCTGCCCCCGTTCTTCCTGGACTTACTGCCGGATGAGTTCCTTGATTATGACTTTGGCAGCATCCCATTCTCCGTGGGTGGTCCGGTGACCATCAACGGTGGCACGTTCTCCGACACCGATGGCAACCCATACACCGGCAATACCTACAGCCAATTGGCGGGTGTCGTTATCATCGGCATCAACGGTGATGTCACCATCCAGGAACACGACGATGGTAACGATATCCAAACCACCACCGTCACCGGCAACGATGAAATCGGTGTCGTGCTTTACGACATTGCTGCGGATATCAACATCTCAGATGCCACCATCAGTGACAACTATGGCGAAGGTGTGGATATCGACAATGCCTATGATGTCACCATCACCGACACCACGTTCGATGCCAACAACGGCTACGGCATGTGGATGACCAACGTCGAAGATGTCACGCTTCAAAACATCATCACCCAGTTCAATCACCTGGGCTTACTCGTGGTCGGTGCAGATTCACTCACCGATACCGATGGTTTGTACGCAGATAACAATCAGGCTGGGATGCAACTGCACAACATCGCAGGCACCCTGGCTGTCGCAGGTACGACGCTTCGAGACAACGGCACCTATGGCCTCTGGCTCACCGATCAGGAAGATGTCGACCTCACGCATCTGACCGTCACCGGCAATGATATCGGTGTCTTCGCTGAAAGCTTCATCCATGACTTGAACCTGACCAACAGCTTCGTCAATGGCAACCGCATCGGCATCCAGTTCGGTGAACTGCTCACCAATTTCGGTTACACCGTTTTCGATAACGATCTGTCGGGGAACACCGAGTTTGCCATCGACAACAATGACACAATTGCGTTTGGTGATACCGCACCCATCGACGCGGCGGGTAACTGGTTTGGCAGCGATGATCCCATTGCGGTTCTCTCGGAAATCGATGGACTGCTGGATTATTCCTACTTCCTGACTACCGGCACGGACACCAGCGCTGACACTGGATTCCAAGGCGATTTTGCAACGCTCTATGCCACGTATCTGGGCAGTCAAATTCAAGGCATCAGCCGGATTCAGGAAGCAATCGACAATGTCGACAGCGATGGCACGGTCCTTGTTCACTCCGGCCCCTATGACGGTGATGTGACGGTGAATGCTGACAAAACCCTCAAGGGCAGCATCTCGTTTAATGGTACTTTGACGCTGACGGATAACGCCGTTTTTGAACCGGGTAACAGTCCGGGTGTCATCAGCATTGGTGATGACTTCGTGGGCGAGGCAGGGACCACACTTGTCGTTGAGATCAACGGCAATACCATCTACACCGACTACGACATCCTGTTTGTCGAAGGCAACGTCACACTCGGTGACATGACGCTTGATGTCATACTCGGTTATGTCCCGGAGGCTGGTGATACCATTACCCTTATCGACAACGTCGGCCCCAATGCTGTCAACGGCAATTTCGACGGCCTGCCCGAAGGCACCACCTTCACCATCGACGGTTACGAGGCCACCATCACCTACACCGGCGGCGATGGTAACGATGTCCAGCTCGTCTTCGTCGAGCAAAACGAAGCACCGACAGCAGGCAATGTCAACGACGTGGCAGTCGAAGACGGTGGTCCCGTGGTCATCGCCTACAACGCCGATGACGCCAATGCCGATGATGATGTCACCACGTTGACTTACAACTTCCTCACCACGCCCTCCGAAGGCTCCGTTACTGACAACGGTGATGGTACCTTCACCTTCGACCCGGGTACTGACTTCCAGGACCTGGGCGTCGGCGAATCGCGACAGGTCAGTTTCACCTATCAGGCAACGGACTCACATGGCGTTGACAGTGCTGTGGCAACGATCATCATCACCGTCCAAGGCACCAACGACTTCCCGGTCGCAGCACCCAATCTCGCTGCCACCGAATATGACACGCCTGTCGACATTGATGTACTTGCCAATGACGTGGACATTGATGGCGATGACCTGCATGTCATGGGCTTTGGGGATACGCCCTGGGATAGCAGCGTAACCGCAATCACCACCCTGGGGGCAACCGTCTCCATCAATCCCGATGGCACGGTCCACTATGATCCGACTGGTGTCTTTGATTCACTGGCACCCGGCCAAACCGTGCGTGATTCCATCCGTTACTTCGCTGAAGATCCCTATGGTTTGTATGACCGTCACATCATCTTCATCGACGTCACCCGCCCGGTGATCACCGTGAGCACCTCGTCGTTTTCGACATTCACGCTCCCCAGCACCGCGCCTCAGAGTTTAAGTCTTTTCGGTGGTGTCGGCAGCAATGCAGGTTTCGGTGGTTCTTCCATCCATCAGGCAGCGTTGGCCTTCGCATCACAGCAAGCCCAACTGCGTATTACCCCACTGCCATCGGCCAGCAGTCACTGGCTCGACAGTCTCAACGGTGATGATGACAAAGACACAAGTCTCAACCTGATTGATGTCGAATCCGAGTAAGTGAGAAATTGAAGATTTGAAGCCGGTCAGGCAATAACAAAATCCGTCTGGCAAACAAAGTAAATACACAAACCCGAGGTCAGCCCGACCTCGGGTTTTTTTATTACCAATTGTTGTGCATTAGCATCACTAGTTGCCACACTGCATATCGCTGAAAGCGCGTCGCTGTTTACGTACACCATTGTCCAGAATCACACACATACATACATCAGAGTCGAATTGCATTTACAATGTCACACATGCAACAGACGCTTTCGATACAGACACACTGGTTGCATTTTCTGGGAGTGGGCCTGTTTTTCACCTGTGCCGGACTATGCATGATCTACTGGGCTTGGCTAGGCAAGCGACAGGGAGATAATCCATTCTGCGCTCGCTGTCACTATGACCTCAACGGCATCGATTCCCAGGCCGACACCTGCCCGGAGTGTGGCAGTGATCTGTTAAAGCACTGCGCAATTGTTCGTGGACATCGGCAAACACGAAAAATCACAATGGCAGTTGCTGTGACCCTGCTGCTGGCCGGATTGACCTGGATGACCACCACGGGTTATCACGCTTACCACAGGGTCAACTGGTACCATTACAAACCCACAAGTTGGCTTGCCACCGATGCGATGACCGAGTACAACGCCAAGACGAAACCCAATCTTCAGGAGTTATCAATTCGCATTGATGGCAATCAACTCACCGATGAACAACGCAAAGCCATCGTCCCGGAATTGCTCGCGCTTCATGCTTCAACGCAGATATGGCGAGATGAGTCATTTAAAAATCTGCTCCATGATCTGCTGGCAGGTGATGCCTTTACGCAGCAGCAAATCGAGCAACTTTTTAAACAGAATTATTCCACCACCTTCCAGACGCGTCCCGTTCTTCGGCGTCAACGGAGTTTTCGTTACGACACCAATGAAAATTTCCCGGAGTTGGGTTCGGGCTGGAAAGACAATAGCATCCGCTTCGTGACCACCCATGTCAGTCGGAAATTAATGCTCAACGAACATATCTATTCAAAATCAGAAATCGAAAAAAGCTCAGAATACAAATCAACCAACATCAACTCCGGCTACGCTTCGACACAACAATTGCATAAGCCATTTCTCAAAGAGATAGCAGATGGTCCAGCCCATTTTGAATTCACCATCAAACGCACCGTGCAATTGGTTGAGCCTGTGAAGTCCGAGCCGTTTGAACTGCAAAGTACGGCTGGACAGGATGTGAAAATCGTTGGCAAGGACGAATGGGTCGACACGTTTGAAGTGCAGCAAAATCAGATCAAGCCCATGGACAACGCATGGGTGGCATCGCGGGTCATTGCCAAGCCACGTGATACGCAAGTCTGGTTTCGTATCGATTCTCCCCCGATTGCCTTGGCAATGAGTGTGTGGCTCATCGATGGTGACAAACGCGAAAAGATGGGCAATTTATTGGTGGACACATTGGCTGCGGACAAATGGTATCGAATCAAACGCTATGCCACGATGAAGCTTTCAGATCAGGTACGCGTTGATTTGCGCCCCGAACAGGCTGCTTCGGATACGCAGATGATGCTTTGTACCTATTGGGGACGAACCATGACGCGGGATGACGTTCCGGTGAACGGTTTATACAAGCCTGCCTTTAACATGGATCAGTCCGTTGCAACCAAGCTCGAGGAAACGGTCACCATCACCCGACTCAAACGCGAGAACGACAACACGCTTTCATTTTACATCACCGCGAAGAACCCGCCGTTGCGCATTGCTTATACGCCGACAGGTCCATGGAAACTCCAAACGGATCAATCCATGAATGTACTGTCGCATGACAGCCACAGTTATCAAAGCCATGTCGAATTTGACCCGACACTGGACCACATTTTCATTGACTTGAAACCCAATCCGGATTGGGAACGCTTTGGGAAGCTGGATATTCTGCCAACGGGCTTGCCGATGCACTTTGAAAAAATTCCCGTGCCCAAAGCCGATGAATTAATCAAGGAAGTTTGGCAAGGTCAGGTGATTTTGCCCGAGGAGACAGACGACGATTAAACCGATCATCAAGGCTCAGCCTTCGGATTCCTTGCACGTAGCGCACTTGCCATGGATCAGAATCTCATGGTCGTCCATTTCAAAACCATCAGGCAGCATGTTGCTCATGTGACCGCTGCAGCCGTGCATGTCGTAAACCGTGTTGCAACGGTGACAGAGAAAATGATGATGATGCCCACGGCCTGTCGGTTCATAACGCACATCGTTGGCGGCGATCGGAACAGCCTGAATCTCACCGGACTCCATCAGCAGATTGATCGTGCGATACACCGTGGCAATGCCAAGACGCGGCACCTGCTCCTGAGCGAGCGACTGAATCTCATTGGGACGCAGCGGTCCCGGCGCATGGAGAATCGCTTCGGTGATTGCCTTGCGTTGCTTGGTCTGATGGGTACTCATCATCTTTCCTCTTGCCGTATCAGTTACTCGTTGACGAGACACTTTATTCTAACAGCATTTGGCAAAAGGACAGTATTTAGCGGTATGAATCTGATGCGGGTTTGCAACCTGATCTCAAGCCGTGTTACATCGGCTTGGACGACCGACTCGGGCAACTCTGTGCATTGGATAACGGGCAGCATTCATGCACGCGTTGTCTGAGCTGTTGGTAAAGTTGCCACGATGGATCGCTGTGTTTATTCGGATCCTGACGCAATGCTGCGACCCGTTGATCAGCCTGAGTTTGTTTGTCCTCTCGGATTTGATGGGCACGTTGCTCATAGCCTTCATGCTCCAGACCCGCACGCTCGGCCAATCTCCCAAGCCATTGATGGGCATACTGCACGTGCATGGTTTCGTCGATGATGTCATAAAGCATCATCTCAGCAGAGGCCAGATCGCCTCCGGCTTTAAAATCCGAATAGGCTTCACGCTTGACCTTGAAGTGACCCGTTTCAGCCACCATACCAATGAAGAACAGCGCTTCGTACAACGCTTTGGGGGACATGACAGCCAACCTTTGTCCATCATCGGTTTGGGCGCGATCCCCAAGCAGGTCGCGTGAATGCTTAAACCCAACTTCCTGAATGGTGATGCCCAGCTCCTTCATGCGCGCGTATCCTGAATCACCATGGCGCGACTCGTCCCAGAGATGACGACTTTCGTCATAGGCAAAAGCCCAGGGCATGTCCGGCGAATCGTATATCCACAGCAGTTGGTCCATGGCCAGACCCAATTCGCGCATGTACCCGATGGGCCAGAACAATTGCCTTGCCTGAATCTGATCAGCAAAGTCCACGGCAATCCAATCCAGAATGTCATGCGTTCCCGTTGTCAGCCATGATGGATCAACCTTCGCAGGCATGGGACGAAAACTGGAATGCACACCGACAGGGGCAGCAGCTTGAGTGTCGGTCATTGGGATGGGCGCATGCAGGTGATCAAGCGATGCCAATTGCGCTGTGATGTCTTCTAGGTAGTTCTGATTCACGTGGTGGACCACGCGTTGGCGATAGGAAACTCGCCAGCGACGCTGCCGATCCTTGGTTGCAACAATCTGGCGGATAATTTGATGAGTCGGACCATCGTGTATGGCTGATACCTTCTCGATAAAATCCAGATATGCATTGACCAGGGCCGTATTGAGCACCTGGTAAATCCCGTCAACCGCATCTTCAAAACAGGGAGCATTCAAGACCGTATTGGCAAGTGCTTCTAGCTTGTGACTGACAGGTTGATCGGCATGGGCACCGGGGAATTGATCGATTCGCTGGCGTAGCGATTGGACGATACAGGCTTGATCCCAAACATGAGCACATAGGGCAACCTTGTCTTCCCACGCATCAAATTGATTGCCCCAGCCGCAAAGCATCCGATGAATGGATTGCTCCAGGTAAGCCAGATCAGCAAGACGTCGGACACTGTGTGGCACTTTGCGGGTATGCGGATCAACCTGTACTTGGACCGATGTGTTTTGTGATGAAAGGTCAGTTGGGGCGGGGGACATTGTCGTTTCTCCATGAGGGGTATTCGAGCGTGTGATGCACTCTTCGCTTTTCTGACGCCGTTTTTACAGTGTTTTATCGCAGTGTGAACCGGTGTAGGCGATGCTTAGGCAAAGTCGAATCAGGTGGTATGACTCGTCTGGCTTGTCAGTTGTTCGCTGAGTTGCTTGCGGACTTTGAGGTAGTGTTCCAGATGGTCGATGGGAATGTCGTGTGTGATCTGGCCACCGATATTGACAACGAAATGGGGCGATTGAGCACCGATCGACAAACAGCGGTTGACTTCGTCGGTGATCCGATCCAATGGGCCAGCAGCGATGATGTGACTGTTCATGTTTCCAATGAGAATTTTCTCCGGATAGTTTTCGACCAGGTAAGACAGATCAACCATGTATTCAAAGTTCAAGCCATCGGCACCCGCAGCAAAGATGTCATCGACAAAGGCATTGATGTTGCCATCCGAGGTGAAAATGATGGGGATGCCTGCTTGTTTGAGAGGTTCAAAGATTCGCGGGTAATGTTTGAAAATATGTTGACGGTACCAATCGGGAGCAAAGATCGGGCCGCCGGTCATCGCCAGATCATCGTGGAGAATAAAGCCCGCGACATCGGGGACCTGCGACCACGCGGTGGTGATGCGGGTGGATATCTCGACAAACCGTTCCATGAGTTGGTCGAATCGATCTTCCTCCATTCCCGCTTCGCAGAGCAATTCAAAACCAAAGTTGGCAAGCGGCCAATGGAAAGCTGTGGTGTAGTGATGGGGGATCGGCAGGCAGGTCTTGCCACAATTCTGGCGCATGCGTTGGTAGTCTGCGGTAAATTGCTCGCGGTATTGTTCGACTGTTTTGGGAAAGTATACAGATGGATCAAAGGCCAGTGCAGCTTCAATGGAGTCAGGCTTGGGGACATGGGTGAAATGTCTCCCATCCTCTTGGTGAGCCGCGCCGAAAATGCCCCATTGCACCACATCTTCACCGCGTGCATTTTTTTTGACGGTCTGCCCGTCCGACCAATCGTAAATTTCCCGTGTACAGTCAGGCAAGCCCCCACCCCATAGCAGATCGACATCAAAGATTTCAGCCAGTCTCCCAAAGGCTTCATTGACGCGGTGGCGTTCCATGACCGGATTGATTTGCGTCAAATGCGTGATCACTTCACAGGAAATCCCGCTCAGATGTTCCATGACAGGCAGTCGACCGTGACGCCGCTGCCCACGTAACAAGCTCAATCCCATTTCCAAACTCATCGCATACTCCATGCCAAATGTCTGAGATGTCTCCAGGCGGGATGCGTTATCCTAGGATTGCAGGTGTGCTGAGGGTATGCGCCGTTGTGACATCTTTATGTCCATTTATGATTTTAAGGATTGATTTAAAGCATGCGTCCAGCAACAATCTGAATATGCACCAGATCAGTCAATATCCATTTCAACCGACATTTGATGTTCTCAAGAGCGAAGTCAGAAAAATTGATCAGGAGTGGGATGCCAGGGATGTCTGCAGCAGCTTCTGGCGATTGTATGTCAATAACCGTGATGGGGCCGTGATTCACCTGTCGAATGGGCAGCATTATCCATTGCATGCCAAACGGGTTTACATGGTCCCCGCGTGGGTTGGATTTACCTGTGAAAATGTCAGGCCTCTTGGACATTTTTATGTGCATTTTGATTTGGCCGGTTTGCCCGGCGCCCTGGTCCGTCAACTTTTCCCTCATCCAATCGTTTTGCCCCTGACGCGATTACTGTCAGGGATTTTACGACAAGCCAGGGCTGCGGTTCTTGATCATCAACTTGATCCGATGATTCAGGCGATGCAAATATTGACTTTGCTGCATCACGCGATGGGGGCAGCATGGGCGCAATTGGATCAACCACAACGGGCTGACTGCATGCTTGCACTTGCAGGTACGCACGTGTTTGCTGATATTTTGAAGTTTATTGATGAACATTTGTCGGAGGATTTGAATAACACACGTCTGGCCAGACAATGTCATCTCAGTCGTGATCACTTTGTTCGCCGTTTTACCCAGCAGGTTGGCCAGACACCCGCACAGTACGTTCGGGAGAAACGTGTGACGCGTGGGGCGCAGTTGCTGCATCTGGAATCGATGAGTATTGAATCAATTGCCCAGGCGTGTGGGTTTGCGGACCGGTTTCATTTTTCTCGTGTTTTTACAAGGATCATGGGAGCGCCACCCGCAGCTTATCGTCAAGGTAAACGGGTTTGACGGTAGTCTTCCTGCGTGTATCGTTTGCGGTAGATTCTGGGTGTACATCCTTTGATACGTGCAAAAATGCGATTGAAATTTGAGAGGGTGCCAAAGCCGTTGCGGTAGCAGATGTCGGTGATGGGTTCGTCACTTTCAATGAGTTGCCGACAAACATGGCCGATGCGCAACTGGTGCATATAGTTGACGAAACTCTGCCCTGTCATCTGTCGGAAGTACCGCGCAAAGGAAGTGGGGTTCATCGAGACCACCTCAGCAGCATCTGGTAAACCAATGGGCTGATCGTAATTCTGATGAATGAACGCATAGAGCTTCTCCATGCGGCTGCGATCCTGAGGTCGGCTGACCTGGGTAAATGTCGGGGAAGCCAACTCACGGACTTTTCGACAGCCTGCCAGCCGATCCAGAAGATTCAGGAACGTCGTCAGCCGCTGCATTGGGGGCATTTGTTCCATGGCCTGCATTTGCTTACCCGCTTCAATCGCAGTCGGTCCTGAGAAAGCAAGACCACTTCGGCAGCGCTTGAGCAGCCGCGTGACTCGCCGCATCTCCGGCAGAGATTCAAACGCCTCTCCGGTGAACTGTGGTGAAAACTGAATCACCACCGACTCGACGGATTTTTTCATTGGCAGGCTATGCCAGGTGTGTGGCAGGTTCGAACCCAGCAGCACCAGATCGTTTTCCGTAAACGGTTCAACGTGATCCCCCACATACCGATTGCCTTTGCCTGTTGCGATCCAGGTCAATTCCAATTCCCGATGAATATGCCAGACAAACGGGAAAGTCTTCTGTTGAAATTTGCGATAGATAAAGCCGTGGTTGTCATCTGTCTGCAGCGCTTCAACTTTCGGCAACATGGCAAAACTCCCAAGCGTGATAAACAATCATTGCATATTCTACTCATTTTTCAACAGATGCGCACCAATTGTATCAATTTCAGCGCCGATTCCTGTAGCAGATTCTTCCATGGGCAGCTATTGTTTTGCTCAACACCTCATTTAACCTCACAGGAGATCCGCCATGACCACGAACTTGACACAACAGACATCCTTATTGGATCAACCCTATGACTTGACCGATGAGCATATCCAGCAGTTCCGCACGGATGGCTTTATCAAACTCAAGTCGTTTTATGACGCTCAGACGTTGGATCACTATGCGCCAATTCTCACGGACCTGACGCTGTCGCATAATCCGAACAAGGATGTGACGCTGGATCAGCGCAACACGTATGGCAAAGCCTTTATCCAGGTGGGCAATCTCTGGGAGATGGATGAACAGGCCAAGGCGTTTGCCTTCTCCAAGCGTGCTGCTCAGGTCGCGGCCAAGTTACTGGGCGTCCGTGGCGTGCGCATGTGGCATGACCAGGCGCTGTACAAAGAACCGTCCGGCGGATTCACGCCCTGGCACGCTGATGAACAGTATTGGCCGTTTGACTCTGCCAAGTGTTTGACGGTTTGGATTCCTTTGCAGGAGACGCCCATTGAGATGGGGCCGTTGAGCTTTGCTGCCGGTTCGCATCTCAAGCGCATTGGTCGTGAACTGGCGATCAGTGATGAATCTGAAAAGCTCATTGGTGATGCCGTCAAGCAGGAAGGCCTCCGCGAAGTTTATGAACCTTACGATCTTGGGGAGGTGTCCTTCCATTATGGCTGGACGTTGCACCGTGCCGGCCCGAACACCACCGACATGCCCCGCAAAGTCTTCACGGTCATTTACATGGACATGGATATGAAGCTTGCCCCCAGGACACCGACGCATCGTAACGACTGGGCCTCCTGGACACCTTCCACGCATGTGGGGCAGGTGCTTGATGACCCGAAGAATCCGATCCTTTATCAAGATGGACAAAACGAATGATGACACCACGCACGGTTGTGAAAATGGCGTTGGATGGCAAGAAACCGCCATACGTCCCATGGTCTTTTTCCTTTACCCGGGAACCAGCTGACATGCTCAAGCAGCACTACGGTGTTGATGAACTCGATGACGTGCTGGGCAATCACATCCTTCAACTCGGAAGTCCGATTGGATTCTTTGAAGACATGGGTGATAACCGCGTGCGTGATGTGTTTGGCGTTGTCTGGGATCGCACCCATGACAAGGACATTGGGATGGTTCAAGGGCAGGTATTGTCTGAGCCCACACTCAAGGGATTTGCTTTACCCGACCCGCAGGACGATCGTTTTTTTGAGGATATTGATCGTCGCATAGCAGCGTCGCCGGATCGATTTCGCCTGTATTCCATCGGGTTTTCGCTCTTTGAGCGCGCATGGACGTTGCGTGGCATGGAAGACCTGATGTATGACATGATCGAGAATCCCAACTTCGTTCACGATCTGCTTGATGCTATTTGTGATTACAACATCGTGCAGGTCAACCGTGCGTTGACGTATGACATCGACGGGATTTACTTCGGAGATGACTGGGGGCAGCAGCACGGCCTGATCATGGGGCCGGAGATGTGGCATACGTTTATTTACCCACGCATCAAACGCATGTATGCCACCACACGATCCGCTGACAAGTATCAGTTCATTCATTCCTGTGGCGATGTGGATGACCTGTTTGATGATCTGGTGGACATCGGCTTGAATTGTTTTAATCCATTCCAACCGGAAGTCATGGACATCTATGCTTTGCATGAACAGTACGCAGGACGACTGAGTTTCTGGGGCGGGCTTTCGATGCAGAATATTCTCCCCTTTGGCACTGTTGATGATGTCCGTACTGAGAGCACGCGGTTGCTTGAGATGGGACGCAATGGCAGCTACATCTTTTCACCATCACATGCTGTTGAAGGCGATACGCCTTTGGAGAATATGCTCGCTTTTATTGAGATGGCCCAGCAGCAGGAAGGTTACAAACAGTTGGCAGGAGTATGTGCATCATGAACGGATACGAGCGCTACCATGCCATGCTCCAAGGTGAAGCTGTGGATTACCTGCCACGCATCCCGATTCTGATGCAGTATGCTGCGGAGTACATCGGTTCGGACTATGCAGCTTTTGCATCGGACTACCGGGTGATGGTGCAGGCCAATCTCAAATGTGCTCAGGATTTTGGCATTGATTTGTTGTCGGTGATGAGTGATCCATACTGTGAAACGCAGGGGTTTGGGGCGCAGATGACGTATCAGAAAAACGCGCCGCCACGCAGCACACATCCGTTGGAAGACGATCCGGATATCAGCAAACTACTCACACCTGATCCCTATCAATCCACACGCATGCGCAATCGACTTGAAGCGATCAAGCAGTATCACGCCATACAGGGCAAGGTCCTTCCGATCCTGGGTTGGGTGGAAGGTCCTGCTGCCGAGGCTGCGGATTTGCGCGATGTCTCCAACTTCATGATGGATTTACTGGATGATGAAGGCTATGTGTGCGCGGTGATGGATCGTTGTGTCGAAGTTGCCATTGCCTTTGCCCAGGCACAGGTTGAATGTGGGGCGGATACCATTGGCATCGGTGATGCGGTGGCCAGCCAGGTTTCACCGGACATATATCATCGCCTGATTCAGCCGCGTGAGAAACAGTTGGTTGAGGCGATTCAAAACATGGGTGCGATCGCGAGACTGCATATCTGTGGCAATATCACACATCTACTGCCCGGCATTGCCGACTTGCATGTGGATATTCTCGATGTGGATCACATGGTCGACATCGTGGCTGTCCGCCAGGTAGTTGGTAATCACGTTTGTCTGGCTGGGAATCTCAATCCAGTCAATGCTGTGATGCGCAGCAACCCTGAACAGATTCATCAGCAGTTCACAGAAGTTTACAAACAGGTCGGCAATCCCTTCATGGTCAATGCCGGTTGCGAAATCCCATCAGGAACACCAGTCGAGAATCTCAAGGCCGTCTGCAAGCCCATTGCCTGTCTCCCATCATGACCGACGGACAGCAGAAGGCGTTTGACCGGTGACAGATTTGAACTGGCGACTGAAGAAAAAGACATCGTTGTACCCAAGCACCTGGGCGATCCGACTCATCGACCAATCTGTTTCGTGAAGCAACTGCGTCGCGCGGTCAATCTTTGCCTGTATCAAATATTGCTGTGGCGAAACACCCATAATGTCCTTGAAAACACGGGAAAAATGCGCAGGGGTGTAACCGGCCTGATCTGCGAGCGCTTCGATGCTCGGCATGTCCTGCGGCGCTGCATGCATGTCTGCTGCCATCTGTGTGATCACACTGCGATGCAGGTGTTGGGCGGGTGTTAGCCGTTGGGTGGTCAACTGGGATTGGTAACAGACTTCCATGAGCAGACCGCGCATCAGTTGTTCTGCGACATGTTTTGCTTCACGGGCTTGCTGGGTTTTAGCAGTCAAGGTGACCTGATACAGTCGGGCAATGGTTCGCATCGTGCTGGTCACAGCAGGTGTGTCGGGCATGTAAACAACTTCCGGTGGCAGGTCTTTGTCCCTTGGCCGCTGCCCAGTCTTGATATCACATAAATCAAAATGTTGAGCGCTGACACCTAATCGATTGGTGAGGTCCTGCTGCGCGTCGTAAACACCGCCGGGCCGCATCCAGATACACATCCCCGCATGCAGTTGGACTTCGCCACCGTGCAGTTGCATTTGCCCCTGTCCAGCCCAGACAAACCACAAATCGTAATCACTGAGGTTATCGGAAAACGCACGTGGCAAATCCCATCCCACTTCGCATCGGATGTGATTCCAGTGGTTTAATTTCAGCTTGATTTTGTCCCAGTTCATTCCAATATGATATCAAATAAGTGCAAATAATTGAAAAGTGAATCTATGGTCTTTGAGCCCGTGCCTTGCGTACGATAATGTACCTCATGAATCAAAGTAAAGGACTGATCATGTCAACCGCGAAAATGGATACCAATAAGCCACAGAAATACGACCCGTCTCTGTATGCAGCAAGTGAGATTGCTAAACCATATGAACATTGGGACCAAATCGATCTTCAGACCTATCAGACCGACGGATACCTGGCATTGAATCCTGCTTTGACGGCAGAACAGGTCCAGTCGGCGTCCGACGGACTGACCGCATTGATCCGTGGTGATGTGCCTGACTATGACCAGGTTCAGTTTGAGAGTATGGATGAGCAGCAGATCAAATCGCTAAATGCGGATGAACGTGTGCTGCATGTCCGTCGACTCTTTTCGTTTTGCAGGTTTGAAGAACGTCTCAATGCTGTGATGCGTGATCCAAGGATCATTGCCACGGTCACCCAAATGCTTGGAGATCGTCAGCCGATTTGTTTTCAGGAGATGGCATTGCTTAAGCCCCCCAAGGGACGTGAAAAGCCCTGGCATCAGGATCATGCATACTTTAATCTCACCATGGGCGAGCCGGTCGTGGGGGTCTGGATTGCCTTGGATGATGCGACGGTGCAAAACGGCTGCATGCATGTCCTGCCCGGCTCGCATCGCGCGGGCGCCAAGGTGCATTTCAAGCGCCGTGATTGGCAGATCTGTGATACCGACATCATGGGGCAGGCGATTACTGCTGTGCCGTTGGATGCGGGGGGCTTGATGTTTTTTGACGGACTGCTGCATCATGGCACGCCACATAATCCGACGATGCTGCGGCGTCGCGCTTTGCAGTTTCACTATTGTGCCCAGGATGCCAAATGGACTGACGAGGCTGCGCGACTCGCCGTGTTTGGTTCCGAAGGCAAAAATGTCAGTTGTTAATCAGATGATGAATCAAAACCTTTCCCGCCAGGAAAGTCATACACCATGCGTTGGACACGTGAACAGTACCTTGCCTTGATGGTCGACGGTTCCTTTGAACGCCCCATGTTCACCGAGTTGTTCGGCCCGTTGGTTGGACTTGAGGAGCAATGGCGCGAACAAGGCGCCTCGGAAGATGAGATCGCGTTGGCAGCATTTGAGTGGGACTATGTACCCACCGTCCGTTGTGGGGACAACTGTGGTCCGCGTCGCACACCTTCCACCATTTTGGAAGAAACGCCAACCCATCGCGTTGAGCGTGACTATCTTGGGCGGACGCTGATGCTTGACAAGCGCACCGCCACCATCGGCTTGCCACAGGATTTCCCGGTCAGGAATATGGATGATTGGCTCAAGCTCAAACCACTTTTTGCCTATGGCGAGGATCGGATCAATTGGGAGCAACTCGAACAGGCCCGGAAGCTGCAGCAGGAAGGGACGTTGGTTCTTGCAGGCATTCCCGGTGCTTATGACATGGTCCGCGAACTGATGGGCGAAGAGTTGGCATGTATGGCCTACTACGATCAGCCGGAGTTGATGCGCGATATCATCGACACGTTGCATGACACATCAAAGCGTGTTCTGGAACAAGTCAGCGAGCACATCACCATTGACCATCTCAGTGTCCACGAAGATTTTGCGGGTCGCAGCGGGCCATTGGTTGGGCCATCACAATTACGCGAATACTTCAAGCCCTATTTTTCCGACATCTGGCAGATGCTTTCATCGCAAGGAACTCGGATTTTTTCCATGGATACGGATGGCAACATCAATCCCATCATCGACACTCTTCTGGACTGTGGCTTGACGGAGATCATCCCCATGGAACCGGCTGCGGGGATGGATGTCGTGGAACTGTACAAGAAATATGGTTCACGTCTGGCATTTCGAGGTGGGATTGACAAACATGCCTTGCGCCAGGACAAGGCTGCGATTCGCAAGGAGCTTGAATATAAACTCCAACCCTTGATGCGCGATTCAGGCTATCACGTAATGGCATTGGATCATCGCATTCCCGATGGCGTGACGATTGAGAACTATCGTTACTATGTTGATCTTGGCCGTGAGATGCTGGGTTTGCCCCCGCGCTCAGGCAAGGTTGAGCCGTTTCATCGGATGGCCTTTTGATGGGTTTGTTTCCAATGTCGTTCGCGCAGTTGTCGTGGGGAGACATTGTGGATTTGCTTGACCCATCGTGAGAAGTGAAACGGTGTTGCAAAGCCGACGCGCTGGGCGATCTGTGTGATCGGCAGGCCGGTGTGCAGCAGCAGTTCCACGCCACGCTGTGTGCGATATTGCCAAAGGTATCGGCTGGGGGTGATGTCCAGATGATCCTTGAAGAGTCGGATCAGGTGGTTGTTGCTGACATTGGCTGCTGTTGCAATATCCTCAAGCAGGATCGGATGCGTGTGGTACTGGGCGATGAAGACTCTTGCCAACTCGATGGCTGAGGGATGCGGGTGATGCGCTTTGGTTTGCTGGTGCGCAGCAAGCCACGCATAGAACAAACTCTGCCCCAGATGCACGCATAACGGTGATGCAGATTGATGAGCATTGGCCCGAGCCTGCAGACCCCATTCAATCAACGACTCCATCAAGGGGGTCATTGGCACCGCAAACGGCAGGCCTTGCATCACTTCGTCAAAGTCCGGGATGCCTGGCTCAAAATGCATCGTGCACCAGTTGTGTCGCGTCTGCTGACGTCGGGCAAATCGGAAGTGCTCGTCGTGTCCGGGTAACAGTAAACACATCCAGCCCGCTTTGAGTTCATGTCGCTTTTGTTCCACCTGAATCGTCGCACGCCCCGACTCAATGCCAACCAATTGCAAACCGTCCTGAATCCGCGGCCCCAGAGTCGAACCGGGCTCATAGACCACACGCCCGAACATGGCCTGCGTCGGAGTTTGTGGGATAGTGATATCAGATATGTTTATGGGGTTATTATCCATTGTGATGATGTTTCTGTGATGTATTCTAGTTGCACACGCTAGCCGTGTACACCTCGTGTTTCAGTTGATTGTTTGATAAGAAGGATGACCCGATGACCGCCACCCAGACATGTAGCAAACTCACGCCGCAGCAGGTTCGTGACTATCACGACAACGGATTCATGGTTTTGGAACATGCGTTGACGACGGAAGAGGTCACGCAATTGCAATCTGAAGCCGTTGCGATTTGTCGTGGTGATCGCGGGGTATTGCAAGGCGCGGTGGGGGACCACACGCATGAAGATGACGATCAGGTGATGCAGCAATATCTGTGCATTCATTTCCCGCACAAGATTTCACAGGTCGCGCTCAATGCCATCAAGCATCCGAACATCGTCGGCCCGTTGTCGCAGGTGATCAGCCCGGACGTCAAGTGTATGCAGTCGATGCTCTTTATCAAGGCTTCGGGTAAACCGGGGCAGGCCTGGCATCAGGATGAGTATTACATCCCGACGCGCGATCGTTCACTGACGGGTGCCTGGATTGCCATGGACGATGCGACCGTGGAGAACGGTTGCTTGTGGGTCATACCCGGATCACACAAGCATGGTATCCTCTGGCCGCAGCATCAGCACGATGACCGGCGTTTTGACTGTGCAGGTGAAGCAGGGGGCTATCCCTACACCGATGACGATGCGATCCCCGTCCAGGTCAAAGCGGGCAGTGTCGTGGTCTTCAACGGTTATCTCCTGCATCGCTCATTACCCAATCGCGCTCAGGCCGGATACCGCCGCGCGCTGGTCAATCATTATATGTCCGCCCAATCACTTTTGCCCTGGCATCCGCCCAAAGAGGGCCAAAGCGTCAGCACGCATGACTTCCGCGACATCGTGATGGTGGCAGGCAAAGACCCCTACGCTTACAAAGGCATTGACGATGTCATGCGTCCGCATGTCCGGCCGGACGGCAAAGGCGGATGCCGCGATTTTTCCAAGGATAAACAGGGGATCAAGGACGATGTCTAGTCACTTGATCACCGCATTGCGACAGGAAACAAGATGTCCACAACAGCCACACTCACCAGCCAGCAGCGCGTAAACCGCGCCATGAATCACCAGGATCACGACCGTGTTCCACGCTTTGATACCTATTGGCCGGAAACCATCAAGCGTTGGCAGGAGGAAGGTTTTCAGGGTGATGCGCAACACGCCTTGGACATGCTGGGTGCTGACATGCAATGCATCGCTGGCAGTTGGCCCCGCACCTATCCCGGTCGTCATGAACAAATCGGCGAAGACGAACAAACCAGCACGTACATCGACGAGTGGGGCTCGGTCGTTCGCTATTGGA
Organism: Phycisphaeraceae bacterium; assembly: GCA_002704825.1. GTDB lineage: Bacteria > Planctomycetota > Phycisphaerae > Phycisphaerales > Phycisphaeraceae > UBA7800. The sequence continues at coordinate 36,179 of PAIY01000166.1, read as the reverse complement.
AAGCCCAGTCCGGCACGCCTGAACATATCTCCTTTGGCTGTGAAACGCGGGAAATATGGGAGAAAACCTACAAACCCATCTACCAATCCTATGCATTGCATCTGGATGCCGACGCCATCATCAAGCATCACGCTCAACTCAAAGCGCAAGGCAAATGGATCTTTCTCACCGGACTTGAAAGCATCGAAGCCTTGCGGAAACTGCTTGGCGATGTGACCTCCATGATGAGCATGGCAGAAGATCCCGAATGGATCATCGACATCAGTCGAACCTACACCGATGCCCTGCTTGGTGGGTTGGATCAGATCATGACACTCGGCGTGAAGCCCGACGGTTTGTGGGTGTATGGGGATATGGCCTACAACCATGCCACCATGTGCAGTCCAGCGATGTACAGGGAGTTGATCTGGCCGGACCACAAACGCATTGCCGACTGGGCGCATCAGCATGACATGAAATTTATCTTCCATACCGATGGCGATGTCAACGGCGTGTTGGATCTTTACCATGAAGCAGGCTTTGATTGTCTGCAACCCCTCGAAGCCAAGGCCAACATGGACATCCGAAAAATCGGCCCGACGCATGGCAAGGTGATGACATGGATGGGCAACATCGATGCTATGGTTTTAGGCACCAATGACAAGCAGCAGATCGAAGCCGAAGTCCGCAGCAAGCTCGAAGCAGGCATGGCCAACAACGGTTACATCTATCACTCCGATCACTCCGTGCCACCGGGTGTGAGTCTGGAGTCGTACAAGTTCGTCATCGAATTGCTTGACCGGTTTGGCAACTATCAATGATCTGTTGAAGATAGTCTTGTGCTGCTTCAAGGTTGTCTGTGGTCCACGTCCCATTGACCATGCCTTGGTGTCGCCCGGTCTTTTGCATGATGGATAACAGGTTGGCGGGGCTTCCCATGACCTGCGCCAACTTGCCTGATGCCATGATGGTTTGGAACACGTCCGGCCAGGCGCCAGGTTCAGGTTGCCCATCACCGGGAATCCATTGCACACCATTAAGCGTCGGGATTTGCAGCAGTGATTCGAGGTGCGGCAGTTGTCCCTTGCCATCAAGATGATAAAACGATCGCGCCAGTTTCTCGCTGCATCGCACCAGGCTCGGCTTGACGAATTGGTCAAACATCTCCGGGCTGATCATGTAACAAAAATCGCACTGCATCATGTAGCTGGGAACATCGCTGTAAATCCCCGCCCAGGCACAGTAACCGGGATTGGTCGGAGACAGTGCAGCTTGAAACAGGTCGTAGCATTGGTTCCATGCAGTTTCGATTTCCCCAATCACACGCTGCACATGCTCCGGCTCGTCATACAGATCCAGTAGCAACATCTCCGACGGGCGAAAGGATGAAAGCACATCCATCACGCCACCAATGTCGGGCATGCTGATGAGCACGCGATCCCCCCAACGCTGCTGAACCAGTTGACCAATTTTGATCAGGCGTTTAAGCCAGAGATTCTCCGTGTCCAACTGCACATGCAGTTCCGAGATCGGCAGGGGGTTATCCACTCTGAACCAGATGTCATCGTAGGATTCAGGATGCAGTTGAGCACCGGTTAACGCAGCCAACACCCCTGCGCCGGAGCAGCACATGTTCACCCATGGGAACGCATCACCCATGAATGACTTCTGGACAAACTCCCATGCCAATTGGTCAACCATTTGTTCTTCACTGATGGACAGATCGGAGAATAAGCCACGTCCAAAGGGTTTGGGGGCAGGTTTGGGCGTGGTTGCATTTTCACGAATCACCATGTGAACCAACGGGCGATCCAATTCGCCGGCCCACCAGGCATTGCTGTTGTCTCGGATCGTCTGCCAGTGTTCGCTGGTCCAGTCATCAAATCGGCAAGGGGTGGTATTCATACAATGTCTCTTTCTGGCGAGGGGTAATCGGGGATGCGGTTCGGGGTTCGATCAATCGTCCCATGAGGCCAGACGATCTTGCGTTGTCGTTCGGACAGTTGCGATAGCAAGTCCGCGGAGGGTCGGTACGGATGTCGGAAAAAGCCCCACGATGGGCCATAGCGATAGACCACCACGCGGCGAAGTCCTTCATTGATTCGACGTGCTGAGCCATGACAGGTCGCATCGCAAAACACCAGCACATCACCTGCATTCATGTGGACTTCTATCGCGCCTTCGACACCATCGACGGAGGTGTTCTTGCCTTGTGCGATGGCATGGGTGTCCTGCTGTGGATGTCGGAGATTGGATTTGTGTGATCCGGGAATGAGCATGGTCCCGCCGTCACCTGGGCCGATGTCGGTTAATGCCATGAGCACGTTGACCTGAGCGCAATGAAATGCGCCGTTTTCAAAACGGTATTGAATACGCGTGGAACCTTCTGCTTTACCACTGTGCATGCCGATGGCTTGGCCGGACCCACGCAGCGAAGCAAAATTCTCATCAATGAACATCGGGCCATGATGGTTATCAAAGTTGTGCTCTGAACCAATCAACTCAAGCACCCTGGCATACCAACTCGGGTGATCGATGAGCTGTTGGAATGCAGTACCGGCTTCGTAAATCTGTTGCAGGTTCAGCCCGTCATCGCCGCCAAAGGTGTGAGCCTGCACCGCCCCGACCCATTGGCCATGCTCCAGTGGCGGTTGCATGTCGATGTATTCATCAAGCTTTGAATTGAGTGCTGAAAGCAATGCCGGTTCAATCGCGTTTTCAAGCACCAGATACCCGCGCAGGTCAAACAGATATCGCTGCATGTCCGTGAGTTTCTGATCCTCGGTGGCTTGTTGCGTTGGGTAGGTCGTGGCGGTCGTTGTGGTCATGGTGAGTTCCTTTAACGGGTCTGATTTATGAGGTGATATCAGCATAGACATGAAAAACCGGCAAAACGTCTTGAATTGATCCTATTTATTCCGGTATCCTAACCTTATGTCACAAACTGCCCCGGTTACACATGTTCCACCACTTGGCTTTCGCGTTTGGCGAGGTCAGATCAATTCGATGCCCCTTGCGCATCAACACAATGACCTGGAAATCAATATGGTCTTAAACGGTGAAGTGGTTTATCTGCATGGCGGGCGGATGGTGTCCCTTGCGGTCGGTCACATGACGTTGTTCTGGGCGGCGATACCGCATCTGATTGTCCGGCAGTCGCCTGAGGCGCGGATGGCATGGATGACCTTGCCGTTGGATTGGCTTTGGCAGTGTGATTGTTCTTCGGGCTTGATGACGATGCTCCTCTCAGGCCAGATGGTCAGTGACATTCAGCCTGAAAATCAAGACGATTCGTCTTTCAAACGCTGGCATGAGTATCTGAGTCTAAGCGATATGCAGTGGCATCACATCGCAGCCCTGGAAGTCGAAGCCAGACTCCGTCGGTTCTTTCTGGCAAACCAATCCATCGCTAAAAAATCACGTCGAAAAGGTCAGCGTCTCAAAGACAAGTCGGCACTTGATCCGGTGCAACAGATGGCAGACTTTCTCTCCTCGCATTACCGCCAAACCATCAGCGTGGAAGATGTCGCAGAGCATGTCAGCCTGCATCCCAACTATGCCATGCGTCTATTCCGCAAGCACCTGAACATGACCATGATCCAGTATCTCACCCAGCAACGCATTGCCGAAGCCAGACGACTGTTGATCACCACGGACATGCCGATTCTGGATGTGGTTTATGAATGTGGCTTTGGCAGCACCAGTCAGTTCTATCATGCCTTTGAAAGCTACGTCGGCCAATCCCCACGCGCGTTTCGCAGACAAATGGACGGTGTTGGGCAGTAGCGCGTTGCCAATCCATATGACGCGTTTTGTCTTGCTGTATGTGTCTTTGACCGTGTCGATTTGCATCGACAATGCTCGCATCGTCTGCTTCAATCTCCCTGGCAAAGCCTCATTCGCTGGCGACAAACCCGCTACAATTGGATTCGCAATGCTCTGGCTACTGCCAGGGGAGCGGTTGTGTTTGTCGATATTGTCCCGGCGTCATCCCCACGATTTTCTTGAACACGGTTGCGAAGTATTGACTGGATGAAAAGCCCAGGTCAAAGCTGATCTGCGTGATGGTTTGTCCCGTGTTTCGCAGTAATTGTTGAGCTTGGCGGACACGCAGATGCATGCGGTACTCCGCTGGGGTGAGTCCGACCTCAGCAAGAAAACGTTCGTGAAATCGACTGACCCCCAACCCGACTTGGCTGGCGATGTCTTCAATGCTCTGATCTTCATCAAGGTGATCCGACATCCATTGCATGGCATTGGCAATGACTTTGGAGCGTTGACGGTGATTCGGATGTGCGATGGCCTGCGCGTGATCCCTGAGCAGTTGAATGAGTAACTGATGCAAGACCGCCCGACGTCCAGCAGGTTGGAAATCCGATTGATCCTGAAGTTCGACATGCATCTGCCTGAAGTGACTTTGCAGCAAGACCGAACTGGCAAAAGTCCGCTGCGTCATCTGTTCAAGTTCGGAAAAAAGGGCACGCGTCTGTTTGCAGGTAAGACCCGGCAATGAGTTTGATTGGGCAGGGACCGGCAAAATCAGCCAATACAGCGTGCATGGGTGCATCACTTCATCAATCCCGCCATGCGGTTCATCCGGGCGCGTGATATATATGTCCCCCCGATTGAGTTGATATATCGCATGACCAACCCACCATTGCACACTCCCCCTATCAATCAGACAGATTTCGTAAGCGTTCTTGTGTGTATGCCGTTTGAGCCCAAGGTCTGCTGCACGCGGTGTGGACGCCCAACCGAACATACGCAATTCACTCAGACCCAATTCTTTTCCTTCGTAGGCATGTCGTTGGAGTTTTCGCATGGCAGGTTGTAATTGTGGTCTGTTGACAGGCGATTGGGGTTTGGAGCACGATGTTCAATATTCTACGATCAAGTAGCGTGAACGCCAAGCTCCTGTGTGAGTGATAAAGTCATCTCACCTCATGAACACAGGAGAATCATCATGACATTTCCCGCACCCGTATTGACCACGCAGCAAGTTGCCCGGTATCACATTGATGGCTTTATCGCTTTGGATGCCTTAACCAGTCCTCAAGAAGTCAGCCAGATACGTGAGATTTATGATGATCTTTTTGCTCGACAGGTCGGGCGCGAAAAGGGTGATCAGTTTGATCTTGGGGGCAGTGATGAAGAGGGCGTGAAGGCGAAATTGCCGCAAATTCTCAATCCATCACGCTATGCCCCCGAGCTTAAGCAGATGCAGCTTTATGCCAACGCTCAGGCCGTGGTTGAGCAATTGCTTGGTCCCCAGGCCAAGGTCACCGGTGATCATGCCATCAACAAACCGGCCTTGGATGGGGCGCCAACCCCCTGGCATCAGGACGAAGCGTATTGGGATCCGTCGCAGCTTTACGAATCGGTGAGTATCTGGATTCCACTTCAGGATGTCACCGTGGCATCAGGCTGCATGCAGTTTATTCCCGGTTCCAACAAACTCGACATTGTCGAGCATCAAAGCATTGGCGGTGACGTTCGCGTGCATGGTCTGGAAGTTTGTGATCCGATGGTGGATACGTCCCATGCAGTGGCTTGCCCGATTCCTGCAGGCGGAGCGACACTCCATGGCAACCGCACGCTGCACTATGCCGGCCCGAATCGCAGTGACCAGCCGCGACGCGCTTTGATCATCATGGCTGGTCTACCCAGTAAACCCTATCCCGCACCTCGTCGTTTCCCATGGAACGAAGCCAAACGCACTGCCCGAGAGCAGCGTGCGATGGCAGCATCTGATAAGACTTGATCTGAAAGTAAACACATGCCCACAAGTACCACCAATCGATTGAACAATGACGAAAAAGCACTGATCTGGAAGGCTTATCAGGATCGTAAGCCCACACGCGTTCCGGTCAGGTTGTACACCAACCCTCGTGTTGTTCTGCTTAATGAACAGTGGAACCCCGAGGGATTCACCTTCCAGCAAGTTACAGAAGATCCGAAGCTGCATATTGAGATTTCGTTGCGTCATAGCTTGTATCGCCGGACGGTGCTTAATCATTACACGGATGAGCCAACGGGCTTGCCCGAGTTCTGGGATGTGGAGTTGATGATCTATAACATCTACGAAGCTGCGATGTTCGGAGCCCCGATCGATTATCTACCTCAGCAGGTACCTGATACCAAAGTCTGTTTGACCGACGAAAACAAATTGGAGATTTTCAAACAGGACATTTCCAATCCATTGGAGAGTCCATTTATCAAGCATTGGCTGGACTTCAATCGTCAGATGATGGAGATTGCCAGGGACATGACGTTTGAAGGCCGACCTGTTCGGGTGATGCCATGGTCAATTTGCGGGACGGATGGGCCGGTGACTGTTGCGATGAACCTGCGTGGTCCTCAGTTCATGGAAGACATGATCATTGAGCCGGCGTATGCTGACAGATTAATGCGCTGGATCATGCAGGCAGCGATCAATCGTCGCGCTGCTTTTGAGTCTTATTGGGGCGATCGCATCGGGCATGGCAACGGGATGGCGGATGACTCGGTGGCCATGCTAAGCACGCAGATGTACGAACAGCAGGTCCTGCCAATCCATCGCATGTTTTATGAAGCAGTCTCATCTGATCGTCCCCGCTGTATGCATCTCTGTGGTGATGTAACGCGGCATTTTTCCCTGATTCATCGTGAACTTGGCGTGACGAGTTTTGACACGGGTTTTCCCGTGAATTTTGGCCAGTTACGCAATCAACTCGGAGACGATGTGGAGATTCTAGGCGGCGTTGAAGTGGCTAAACTCATGAACGGTACTGCCGATGAAGTCTATCAGCGTACTCGTGATATTCTGCAAACCGGTGTGATGCGTGGCGGTCGCTTCATCATGCGTGAAGGCAACAACCTGCCGCCGAATTGCCCGCTTGAGAATCTGGAAGCAATGTATCAGGCAACCCTCGAGTTTGGCAAGTACGACCAGTGAGTCGCATTACTTTTTGTCAATGAGAAGGCTCAAGTTTGTCTTGAACGTCGAAACCGTGCGGGACTGATACCCACAGCCTGCGTGAATTGTCGCGTGAAGTAGTAGACATCCTGGTACCCCAGTTCATCAGCAATCTGCTTTATGGGTTGATCAGTTGAGCCAAGGCGTTTTCTCGCTTCAGTGACCAACAGGTCCAGGCGGTATTGATGCAAGGTCGTGCCGGTGGCTTGTCGGAAACGTCGTCGTAACGTGGTTAACGAGAGATGCAATGTTGATGCGAGTCTGCCGTAGTCCGGTTCCTGATCCAGTTTGGCAAGCTGAGTAAAAACCGTATTAAGCCACGGTGGCAGGTTCGGTGCAGTGGTCGTTCGGCTTTCCGCCAGTTGAAGCAGGATCGATTCAAGCAGGTTGACCGCATGAGCCTGTCCCCAGCGGCCGGGGCGATTCATCTGCTTGAGCATCTGGTCAAACTTCTGTGCAACTACATTCGCTGTCTCGTCATCAAGCTGCATCGGTTCACTCAGTAGCAAGCCCTCAGCATCCCATCGTCGGGTTAAGGGTCCAGTGAAGGCAATGTAGCGATGCTCCCAGGACTTGCCTGTGGGGTATTCATGAAACCGAATATGCGGTCCGGGATGACAAGGCCAACAGCAATTGCCCTGCAACAAAAATAGCTTCTCATCATAAAACAACTCCACAGCTCCGCGTGTCATCAACTGAATGGTGTGATACGAAAAGGCCTTGTCCACAGATGCGATACAACGTGGTCGGTGGTCAGCATGTAGCAGGGTGAGTTCTTGAAGCATGGTGGACATATTATGCAAAAACGCGTGTGCTTCGTCCATTGTTTTCTGGTCTTGAATTGCAGATAGTTATGTCATACCTCATGGAAACGTACATTTGAAGGAGATTGGTATGAATACCGCCACGCAGACATCATTGATTAACAAATTAACCATCACGGATGGGGAAGTTGCATTTTACAAAAGCGAAGGTTATCTCTGCCTGCCGGGCTTGATCGCCAGTGATGCGGTTGCGGGTTTACGGCAGGAGATTTTTGATGTGCTTGATGCCAATGGTGTCACGCGACAGATGCTCGCATCGGCCAGCACCCCGGCTGATAAACTCCGGCAGTGCAGTCAATATTTAGCCAACTCACGATTGGATGATCTGATCAATGGACCTGCTGTCAAGGCGATTGCCAGTCGATTGCTTGAAGGTGATGCGCGGGTGTATTTACCGTTTACCGCGGTGAAGTCTGCCGGTGGCGGTGGTATGTTTCATTTTCATCAGGACAACAATTACACTCAGCATGAACCGGCGGTAGGGTCGATGAACATCTGGGTTGCGCTGGTGGACATGACGCCGGAGAATGGCTGCCTGCAGGTAGTCCCGCGCTCGCATCAACAGGGGCAGCTTCAGTCCCGCAACAGTGATGATGGTGATACGCATCAGCAGTTGGATGTCGATCCGCTAACGTGTTTGCCGATCCGGATGCGTGCTGGCGATGCGATTGCCTTTACGCGTTGGACTGTGCATGGTTCAGGGCAGAACGTGACGGATCAACCGCGCGTGGCCTATGCTTTGCAGTATCACCGCGATGATGTGAAATGGTTTGATCGCAGTGACGATCAATGGAAGTTACTGGTCGACTCGCCGCGTTTTGCCACGCCGCCTGTCGATGTACTGGGTCCCGCAGAGAAATGAGATGAGTTGATGGATGAGTCGTTATGTCGCTGTCTGGATGATCTGGCAAGTCGGATTGATGAAGAGCATGAAGCAGCGATACACGCTTCGTGGGATGCGTTTGTAGAGGGTCAGATTGATGAGGAAATATTCTTTCCTTGCCAACGTGTCACTTCAGCATCCAAAGTGGATTGGCCGCAGATTCCTGTGAATCAGACACTGCATGATCCGCAGTTGATGGCCATGAGTCAGTTCAAGGCGGTGTCGGATGTGTTGGCCAGTGGTGCTAATTTTCTGCTGAATGTCCGCTGTAACTACGGTGTTTCGATCATGACCAGTCAGTTGGGGTGTCAGGTTGTTGAGATGCCCGAAGGACAGAACAACACACCGACCACGATGGCGTTAGGCAGCGAAGATGCCATTCGACGTGTCATCGAGCAAGGCGTGCCGAACTTACGGACGGGGCAGGGGCAAGCGGTGTGGGACACAGCCGAATTGTTCCTTGAGATCATGGATCGTTGGCCGGTGCTCGGTCGATGGGTGTCACTGTATCATCCTGACGCACAGGGTCCGATGGACAACGCGGAGTTGGCCTGGGGTAGTGAGATTTTCCTGGCATTTTACGATTCATCCCAGTTGGTTCATGATTTTCTGGAACTGATGACGGAGCATTACCTGGCATTCATGAGTAAATGGTTTGAGATGGTCAAGCCGGGTCAAACCAATGTGCATTGGGGACTGAAACACCCGGGTACAATTGTTCTTCGGGATGATTCCTTGATGAACCTTTCGCCTCAGATTTACGAGGAGTTTATTCGTGATCGTGAAGCACGCTGCTTGCGTGAACTCGGCGGAGGGATGATCCATTTCTGTGGCCGAGGTGATCACTTTATCCAACTCATGGGAGAGATGAAAAACGATGGATTAACAGCCATCAATATGTCTCAACCGCATCTTAACGACATGGAGACGATCTATCAGCACACGGTGGATCAGGATATCAAAATCATTGGCTTTGATCCGACATGGGCGAAAAAGGCTGTCAATCAAGGGCGAAAGTTGCATGGACGCGTGGCTTGTCACAACCGGTGATCCGCTTGTTTAACATGCCAAACTACAAAGCTGATGCTCCAATGTTTGTGCAGCTTGACCATCTCCGATGATGACGATGGCAGAAGTATCTCCAACCATCCGCTCCACAGGATAGACATTGATTTGTCCCGAGGCGACATCCACATACGTCGGCCCCTCAGCACAGGCCACCCAACCCTTGGCACGGTAGAGTTTCTCGCTTGCCAGATGCAACGTGTTGAGCAGTCGAGTGCGTGACGGTTTGTCGGAGATGCGAAGGGTCATTTTCATGTAATGCGGATCGCGGCACTTGGCATACTCACCAGCCAGAGGGATCGCACTCTGGGAAGCGAACAAGTCGATGGGCATGTCACAATTCACCGTGTGATGCACCGTTGCCTTGGGATTGATCGCGGTGATTGCATCATGTGCATGCAGTAACAAATCGTTATCCGCGATATCCGTCTTGTTAAGCAGAATGACATCGGCGCTGGCAATTTGATCGTGAATGTTGGGTAGCGTTTTAAGCAACTTCAGCAAACTCACCGGGTCCGTTACGGTGATCACCTGGTTAAGCGTGAAGACGGTATCAAGCCGGGTCTCCTGGAGCATGCGCCGGATCACCATGGGATTGGCCATGCCACTGGCTTCAATGACCACGCCGTCGTAGGGTTCAAGAACGTAACGCTCGTGAAGCTTTTGGAGTTGTTCAATGAAAGTCGCAGTCAGACACTTGCAAAAGATAGACCCGCCGGGGATCGGTACGACATCGGCATCGGGGGGTAGCAGCTGCCCATCAATGTCGAGTGTGCCGAATTCATTGACGACATAGATCAGCTTTTTGTCGCTGTTTTTTGCAATGATCTGCTTCAGCAGCGTGGTCTTGCCCGTCCCCAGAAATCCAGTTACCAAAGTCAGCGGGATCATGATGTGACTTCCTGTTTGCTTTGGGCAGCCTTGAGAATTTCTTCCACGATCACAGCGGTGTCCGGGATGATTGAAGCGAACTTGCACTGCCCATCAATGCAGATCGAAGGCAGGTTGGGTACGCCAAGTTTAACCATCATGCCAACTCCCTGGCGGGTAGTGATCTTGTGTTCACGGATGATCACCTTGCAGTCGCTTTCCAATCTTGCGCGGGCATCCAGTGCAGCTTTGAACATGTACTGACATGGTGCACAGCCTTCCGAGTCCAACGTCACCACATCCACAATCACATCCCTTTCACTGGCATAATCCGGGAGCAGAACATCATCAAACGTATCGGTCTGGCTGACATTGGCGGCGGTGCGTGCGATGTCACGCTGGTATTCATCGTGAACCATCTGGGCAACGGCAACCAAATTCTCCGGCTTCACGTCATAGGGCAAGTCACAACCCGGTGCGAGGATAAACCCCGTGTCACCGGCAGCATCCATACACGCAATGGTATTGCGCCTGGCATCGTTCTCATCACCCATCATCAACACCGTCGTCAGCTTGAGATTACCACCGAAACTTTTGCCAGCAGGCAAGGCAAGATCGCGGATTTTCTCCAGTGGAATCTGCTCGTCGATCGCGACGTTATCACAATGCGTCTCCGTCATCACGTCCAGATTTCTCGTCGCATCACCGCAGACAAACATCGAGCCTTTGCCACCCTTGTTGCGAATGTGATCAAAGACTTTGTTCACCGCAGGTGTGACAAACTCCGTAAAGTGTTCCGGGGAAATCTGGCTGGTCATCGGGTCAACGACAGCAATCACGTCCGCGCCATGTTCGATATACGCATCAGCAACCTGGCAGGCAACTTCCGCGCAAAAGTCCATCACAGTCATGACACTCTCGGGCGTGTCATACATGTTCATGAACACGTCATTACCCATCAAATGCAGTGTCAATGTGAACGGGCCGGTGAGTAAACCGTAGAGCGCGATCTCGTCACCCATCTGTTTTTTGATTTGATCCAACGCCTCAAACGCGATAGGGAAGCGTCCTTTATCAACGGAAAATGCAGGTAAATCAGCAAGCGATTTGCCATCACCTTCCATCAGACTCATAGGATGCGATACCACCGATGGCGGAGTTTTCTCGGCCCATTTCAGTTCGCAACCAAGCACCTGGGCTTCCATCTGCAGGTCAAAGACGATCGGCAGGCCATCGGGTTGATACAGTTCTTTGGCTTTGCTCAAACCGTCAACAATCAGGTTTGCGGACTTCAAATATTCCTCAGCCGTCACACCCACAAGACTCGCGCCGTGAACGCCGACATAAGGCAGCCAGGCCGGACGCAGGGTTTGCTCACCGTTGAGGGCGCGCAGCAACAGTTCTTTACCTGTCATGGCAGGATCCTTCGTGTTTAACAGGTTCGGTTGAAGTTTCGTTTCTCAGCAGGCCAACAGCTTGCGTGCTGCATCCACCGCGCTGGCGGCGTCGGCAGCAAAGCCGTCAGCACCAATCTGATCCGCGTAGGATTGCGTCACCGGCGCACCACCAATGAGCACCTTCACGCCTTCGAGCTGTTCCTGGCGAATCGCATCCATCGTTGCTTTCATGGATGGCATCGTCGTGGTCAACAAGGCTGAAAGTCCGACGAGGGTGGCGTTGTGTTCCTTGATCGCACTGACAAAGGCTTCGGGCGAAACGTTGACGCCAAGGTCGACGACGTTAAAGCTCGCGCCTTTCCACATCATGCTCACCAGGTTCTTGCCGATGTCGTGAAGGTCGCCTTGCACGGTCCCGATGACGGCGGTGGCAAGCGGCTTGTAACCACTTTTGACCAGCGCTGGTTCGAGAATGGCCATGGACTCTTTCATCGCTCGCGCTGCAATGAGCATTTCCGGGACGAAGACTTCGTTGCGCTTAAAGCGTTCGCCAATCTCGTCCATCCCGACCACCATGGCATCGAGAATTTCCTGCGGGGCCGTCTCGTTATCCAGGAATTCAGTGGTGAGTCGTGTGGCATTGCTACGATTGCCGGACTTGATGGCTTCGGTGAGTTCGTTGAGTTGTGGCATGCTTCTTCTCCTGAAAATTGATCCGGGCAACGCGCCCAAACCAATTTCTTTATGTTTCTGCATACTTACCTTAGCGCTGATGACTTGGAAAGTCTTGGTAAACTTTGCGCGACTATTGGTAATTTTGTGCGATTGATAATGCAGGCAGGCGTGCAGACGACGGATGAGAACAATCTTTTGCACTTTTTTGCCATGGATTGGTACTTTTATGACATTTTGTCAGAATGTGCCTGTTTATATTGGGTGGGGGACTGTCCGATGAGTTTGTGGAAGGTCTTGGCAAAGTACCCCTGATCACTGAATCCGGCCTGCTCGGCGATCTGACCGATTGGCAAAGTTGTGCGGGACAATAACTCACAGGCCCGATCCACCCGCATCCGTACCAGCGTCTGATTAAACCCATGACCGACATGTTGCTTGAAGAGTCGGGAGAAGTGCGAGGGAGACAGGGATATCTGGGCCGCGACTTCGTCCCTGCCGATGGGTTCGTGCAAGTGCTCCTGCATGAAGGTGATCGCCCCTGCCATGACCATGGGCGCGGTATTGGAACTGTGCTGCGACATGGCGTCCATCGTCTTCTCCAGCATCTCATGAAGCCAAGGCGCCAACTGCTCCAGGCTACGGAAACCTGCCAGCGCGGTCATGCTCTGGAAGTTGTGTCCCAGCATGGCTTCGGGGTCTGCGCCGGCTTCCACTGCTGTCCGACACACCGTTGCCACCAACTCCATCAGGAAGCTTTTGATCAGGTCAAACCGTTCGCCTGCATGATGCATGATCACGGTGAGAATCCGGTTGAGAATCAAGCGTGCTTCGCTGCGATCACCTTGTCGCAGGGCAGATAACAGTCGCGGCTCCTCACGCCAGTAAAGCTGTCGGACGCTGGCAATACCATCGAGTTTAAGCAGGTGCAAGGCTTCGGCACGTTGGCGTTCCTGCTCGGTGCTGGAGCGATGTTGATGGAGCACCGCAGCATTGGTCAGGTTCTCCCGTTCGAGCATCAAACGCAGTTGCCTGCATGCCAAACGTAAATCCAAAGGGGGTTGATCGGTGCCTTCCGGGAACAAATCGTCTTCGTCGATTCCTGCAACCAGTCCGCCAATCACCCTGGCATTGTGCATGATCGGGACCGCCCAATACAGGCGATTGTCCGGGCAATAGCTGACCGTCGGTTCGCCGTATCGCAGGCCTTCCTGGACATTAAATGCCAGTAAATCACGGTGTTCAATGGTATCCCGCCCGGGCCACCAGCGTTGGGACATCAGGCGTTTGCCATCGGGCTGGACCACGCACAAACCCACCGGCCATTGCGTTTGGTACGTTCGACTCAGACGCAAAAACGTCTGGCGATCCATGCCCGGAGATGGTATTTGTGTTGGGATTGACTGTTTGGTCATTGATTCTTCATTGCCTCTATGCCTATGATGACGAACTTTTTGATCAGTGACAACAGGCAGTGTTTCAATGGGACACTGCAACGAATCCGAAAGTCTGATGATGAATATTGCGGTAATCACATGTGCGGTGCTTGAACTGGAGATCGATGCGCTGGCTGCTGAGGTTGGCGGTTTGGTGCATGTCGAAAAACTGGAGCAGGGATTACACAACGAGCCGGCCAAACTCCGCGATGCATTGCAGCTTGCAATCAATCGCGTGGAGTCGGAACATGCAGTGGATGCGATTGTGCTTGGCTATGGTTTATGCAGTCGCGGCATTGAAGGTGTCCGTGCAAGCCGATGCAAACTGGTGGTCGCTAGAGCGCATGACTGTATCACGCTGTTACTGGGTTCCAGGCAACGTTACGCTGAGTATGTCACGGAGCATCCCGGAACATATTGGTATTCGCCGGGCTGGAACAAGCATCACACGCCACCGGGTCCGCAGCGGTATCAGAAATTGCTCGATCAATACACGGAAAAATATGGTCAGGACAATGCTGAATATCTCATGGAGACCGAGCAGCATTGGTTTACCACCTATGACCGGGCAACGTATGTGCACCTGACAGTCGGTGCCAGCGATGATGATAAGCAGTACACGCGCGATTGTGCACATTGGCTTAAATGGAACTATGACGAACAGCAGGGCGACCCGCAACTGATTCGCGATTTACTCTCGGGGCAATGGGATGATCAGCGTTTTCTGGTGCTCCAACCTGGTCAATCCATTGAGATGTCCGGCGATGATAGGGTGGTGCGTGCGGTTGACCATGCATCCGCTTTACATGTTCACATGCCGGATGCTGAGCATGTTTTACCCCTGAAAAACAAGGACGATTTGCACAAGCCGTTATCGCAGTTACTGCGTCAACATGGTTTGCCACTGAACACGCGATGCGGTGAACGCAGTCTTTGTGATGGCTGTCTGATTGAATTGCGTGACGGTCAACTTCAACTCATGCAAGATGATGGGCAGACCGTCTGTGCCAATGGTCAGCCGGTGACGATCAAAGCCTGTGATTATCGTGTGGGTCAAGCCAATCATCAATCGGTGGTGATCCATGTACCCAGGCGATCCACGACCGCGTACAAACCGGCGGTCCTCGATGTGTGTCGGATCAACGTGCCTTTTGCACATCAGCCCCTGGTGACTTACACGGACGCACGGCATCTTGCGATCACCGTTGATATCGGCACGACGACCGTTGCCATGCTGCTTGTTGATTTGCGCGATGGTCAAATTCTGGATCGCGCTACAGCCTTCAACAAGCAGATGCATCATGGGGATGATGTCTTGACGCGCATCAATCTCTGTACCGTGGATAAGGCCATGATCCAGAAACTGCAGCAGGAACTGGTGAATCACACCTTTGAACCCCTGATTGATGAACTTCTGAAAAAGTCTGGTTTTTCCAGGGAAAATCTCGCCGGCATGTCCGCAGCGGGTAACGCGACCATGTTGCATTTACTTGCAGGTGTCGACCCGTCCCCCATGGGAATCATGCCGTTTGAACCTACTTTCCTGGAACACCGTCAATGTGATTGGCAGGCGATTGGTTTGACGTGGGATCAGGCGTGGGGCGATGCACCGGCATTGCATTTACTACCTGGTGCTGCTGCATATGTCGGGGCGGATCTGGTTGCCGGCTTTCTGGCAAGCGGTCAATGTTATGACACGGGGCCGAGTTTGTTGGTCGATGTGGGGACCAATGGTGAGATCATTTTCAAGCACAATGACACGCTGTTGGGTTGCGCCACCGCTGCCGGTCCTGCCTTTGAAGGGGCCGGTCTCAAAGCCGGTATCCGGGCAGGCGATGGTGCGGTCAGTCACATTCAAATCGCCACCGATCCAATCGCGTTTGACCTGCAGGTCATCGGTGAGACCCAACCCATCGGCATGTGTGGCTCAGCTTACATCGACCTTTTGGCGCGCGGTCGAACGTCAGGCGTCATTGATGACCGCGGGCATTTTGACATCAAGCGTTTCCCCGATCTGTCCAGCCGGATCAAGTGTGAAGAAGGACGTTCGCCGACGCTGCATCTGGGACACGGACTGTATGTCAGTGAAGCGGAAATTGCCCGTCTTTTACAGGCCAAAGCCGCGATTGCAGCAGGGATTCTGACCTTGCTGGACAAGGCCGGTGTTCATGTTACTGACATCAAGCGGTTGTATCTGGCAGGCGGGTTTGGCATGCACGTTGACCTGCAAAGTGCCATCGACTCTGGCTTACTGCCCGGTTTTAGGTTGGATCAAATCCAACTGGTGGGCAACACATCATTGGCTGGCTCGTACATGGGGATGATGGATCGCGATTTGATGCAGGTTATGTCCGAACAGGCTCAACGCATTGACGTGTTGGAGCTCAATACCGAACCTGCGTTTGAAGATCACTACATTGATCAACTGATGCTTTGAACCCCGGCAATCCACTCAGCGGTCAGTCATTGTTATTAGCCCGGCGGTAATCTCTGGGGCTCACGCCAATGATGCGCTTAAAGAGTCTGGAAAAATAGTACGCGTCTTCGTAGCCAACGGCTAGGCCGACCAGTCGGATGGGCGAGGTGGTTTGTGTCAGCAGCGTGGCGGCACGGTTCATGCGTTGCTGAATCATGTAATGCATCGGACTGCAACCAAAATGCTTTCGAAAGAGTCGGGAGAAATGCGTGACCGACAGGTGATATTCCTTTGCCAACATGTCGAGCGTGATGTTTTCAGTGAGATGTTGATGGATGTACTTCCGCAATGCCGTGACGTTGAGTTGGTCGGTGGGTTGGGTGGTTCGATTCTTTGCCTGTTGTCCTAGCAGATGGATGACGCGCCCCAGTAATCCTGCGAGCATCTGCCCAGTAAGAATGTCCTGGTTTTCTGGCGTGTCGCGATGACTGTGTTTGAGTCCCATGGCTGCAGCCTGTAAATCTTCAAATTGGTTCAGAAGGTATTCATCATGGCCGAGAAACGCCTGAAGTTTTCCGTATTGTGTGATGGCGTTGATGTATTGTGATGCCAATTTGCCCCCAAAGTGAACCCAGTGAATATCCCACGGTTGGGTGGGGCTGCTCCCATAGGCATGTTGTTTATCCGGCATAAAATGCAGCAATTGTCCTGCGGAGGCTTCCACGCGGTGTGATCGTGTCTTGGCAAATCCCTTCCCGCCGACCACCCAGATCACCAGGTAGTCCGTTGCCTTTTTGCGTGAAGCCAGATGATCGGGCTGATCAGAGAAGTGACCCACTGAGTGGACCTGCAGCCACTGGGCGATGGTGTCTGTCGGATTGTCTGGTTTGCAGGGCATGGCAAGATTGTCCATTAAATTGGTCAGCCTGTCTATTGGTTTTTGCCATCAATCAACTACAGTTTGACAACCTCAAGACAAGAATGATTTTACCCAGGAGCACCCGCCATGACAGATCAACTGATTTCAAACTTCAAACTCACAGAAGAACAATGCGCTCAATGGGAATCAGATGGTTATCTGATTGTCCGTGGGCTGTTTGATTCGCATCAAGTTGAGCAACTCAAACAAACCATGCAGAACATTGCAGACAAGGGCGAAGCGGTGCCCGGTTGGCAGCCATTGATTGATGTCAAGCAGTATGACACTGAAGTGGTTGGTGTGGATCAACTGGGGGATGTCCTCAAGCGTTATCCGCGTTTCCTGCATCCGCATCGCTATCTCGATTTACCCCGTGAGATGATGCTTGATCCGCGTGTGCATGATGTGCTGCTGCAGATCACAGGCGAAGAGCCGGTTGCCTGTCAGAGCATGTATTACTTCAAGCCCTGCGGCGCCAAGGGCCAGGCCTTGCATCAGGATAATCTTTACCTGCAGGTCGAGCCCAATACCTGTTATGCAGCGTGGACAGCCATCGACCCGGTGACGCCTGAAAATGGTGGCTTATATGTCGTACCTGGTTCGCATACGCTGGATACGCAGTGCCCAACCCTTGCAGATGAAACGCAGAGTTTCACCACGGCGCTGGTCGATATACCCAAAGGCATGAAAGCCATCCCGACGGTGATGCAGCCCGGAGACGTGCTGTTTTTCAATGGCCAGATTATCCATGGCTCGGGCATGAATCGCTCCAAGACCCTGTGGCGTCGCTCGTTTATCTGTCACTACATGCCAAAGACCAGCAAATGTGTCAGTGAGTTTTACTTCCCCATCGTCGGCTTTGACGGCAGTGAACTGACTTATGAAAAAAGTCAGGCAGGCGGACCCTGCGGGGAAGAATTCAAAGACAAGATCCCCAGTTCCTACAGTTATTAAAGGTTGATATGACCACGTCCACCACACTCACAGATCGTCAGCGATTCCTGGATCACATGCACTATCGCACGCCGGATCGCTATCCACTTTACGACTTTAATTTCTGGGACGAAACAATTCCCGCATGGTACGAACAGGGGCTTGATCGCAAGTGGACGCGGAAGAACATTCACCAACTCTTTGGATTGGATGCCAGTCTAGGCGGTGGAGATAACACGGCGGTCCAGGCGATTCAGACGAACTGCGGACTCCTGCCAGTGTTTGAACATCAGGTCCTTGAAGACCTCGGAGATGAGCAGATCGTTCGGCAGTCCGATGGTGCGCTCGTTCGTCAGCATAAGCATCACGTCTCCATCCCGCCGCATGTCGGTCATACCTTGGTCGACCGCGCCAGTTGGAAGAAACATTACCTGCCCAAACTCCAGGCAGATGATCCAGCACGGTTTTGTGACCATTGGGAATCACACGTTGCTCAACATAGCCACCCGGAGCGTGATTACGTTTTGCAAGTCTATGCAGGCAGCATGTTCGGCCGACTGCGCGATTGGATGGGGATGGAGAACATTGCCCTGGTTCCCTATGACGATCCTGCCTGGTTTGAAGAGATGGTGACGACGATGGGGGACATCGCCATCGCCACGTTGACTAAAGTTTTCGAGTCGGGACTTCGGCCGGAATGGTGTCATATGTGGGAAGACATGTGCTACAACTCAGGGCCGCTGCTTGGGCCGGATCATTTTGTGCAATATCTTGTCCCACAGTACCGTCGCATCACTGAGTTGTGCAATCGGTATGGCTGTGACATTGTCAGTGTCGATTGTGATGGCAAGATTGATGCGCTGTTACCTCATTGGCTGGATGCGGGTGTCAACTGCATGTTCCCGGTTGAGATTGGTAACTGGGCCGACCCCGTTGCACTGCGTCAGCAATTCGGCAAAGAGCTGCTGATGATGGGCGGCTTTGATAAGCACATTCTCGCCCGGACGCCCCAGGCCATTGATGATGAAATCACGCGCCTCACACCCTTGGTTGAAGAAGGAGGGTATATCCCATTCTGCGATCACCGTGTCCCGCCGGATGTGCCTTTGGTGAATTACGAATTTTACTGTCAGCGTGCTGGTCAAGTCTGGGGCAAGCGGCTAAAGTAAACACAAACAAACCTCATGAATTCCAGACTATTTTGAAAGATCACGATGAACGAATCTCCCGCTTTCGTTGCTGACAAATATCATTGGCATGAACACTGGGCGACGCTGCCCGACACACCGCAGGCAAAGGAAAACGGCCGGACACATGGCGTGTGTGTGCGCGGTGATGGGGCTGTCGTTGTCTTTGCTCAAACTGTTGATGGTCTGCTGACCTATGACCCGGATGGCAAGCTCATGTCAGCGGTCGGTGGGGATCGCTGGTTAGGCGCGCATGGTCTGACCAAAATCGTCGAGAACGGTACGGAGTATCTTTGGCTTTGTGATCAGGACTCTGCGGAAGTCGCCAAGGTCACCATGGATGGGCAAACCGTCCAGAAACTGCCCAAGCCCGAGCATGCCCTGTATCACGGTGATGATGCAAAACGCTTTGTCCCCACGTGGGCGGCGCAACATCCGGTCACCGGTGAGATCTGGCTGGCCGACGGCTATGGCGCATCACTGGTGCATCGCTTCTCAGCCACAGGTGAGCAACTCCAATCCTACGATGGCACCGAAGGCGCCGGTCGCTTTGCCTGCCCGCATGGTTTGAACTTCCGAACCACAACCGAGGGCAAAGTCGAACTGTTCATCACTGACCGGGGCAACAAGCGTATCGTCATTTACGATGACAACGGCAATCTCCTGCGTCAGTCCAATGTCACGCACAGTCCCTGCTGCTTTGACTTCCTGCACAACTGGGTGCTTGTCCCCGAACTCTCCACCGGTGCCAAGGTGCTCGACGCGGATTCACTGAAATGTCTCGGCGAAATCGGTGTGGCGCCATGGGCAGGCAAGGCGCCGGACGATGCACACAATCCCCCCGAAGGTTGGCCCAATCTCGCGGGAACCGAGCATGTCAAAGCTGGTGCGTTTAACAGTCCACACGGCGGCTGTTTTGCACCCAATGGTGATATCTACATCGTCGAGTGGATCATCGGTGGACGCATCACCAGGCTGCAACGCCAATAAACCAAAGCCGTGTCGCTCCTGTGACGCGGGTTGTATTGGATGGTCTTACGACGATTGCAGCACGCCATATTCGTGAATGGTTTCGTACATCGCCACAATATTCTCCGTCGGACTCACCGGCTGGATGTTGTGACATGGACTGCAAATCCACCGCGTGCTTGAATAAATGTCGATCGACTCTTTGACCTCGTCAATCACTTCCTGCACTGTCCCGAAAGGTAAAGTGTGTTGGTTATCAATTGAGCCATGGAAGATGATGTCTTTGCCAAAGTCACGGACCAATCCTTCACGTTCCATTCCCGGACATTTCCATTGGATCGGATTCAGCAGTTCAATGCCCACCTTGTCAATCAAGTCCGGCAGGAAAATCCTGGCTGCACCATCCGTGTGATACATGATGTGAATGCCATAGCTTCGCGCCAGGTCCGCCATCTTGATCTGGTTGGGCAGTAAAAATCGACGGTAAGTCTCAAGCCCCATCAGCGGGCCGGTCTGCGAACCCAGGTCCTCAGCAATGTATGTCACATCCACCAGGCCCTTGCCCGCTTCAAACAGTCGACGGTTGTACTCATAGTGAAACTCAAAAAGATGCGTCAGAATCGCATCGGCAATCTCCGGCTCAAGCAGCAAATCCTCAAAGCCTTTTTCCAAACCACGCAAATGGGCATAGGTCAGAAAAGGTTCAAAACATCCGAGTGTGATGGGATATTCCGACGAATGCTTTTCCAAATCGCGACGGACATTGGAAAAATCAAAATCATCGGCGCTGGGCCACGGGTAGGCATCAATCTCAGCGGTGCTGGTCATCTCTGCCAGTGGGTTGGTTACCGCTTCGCGATACGAACCGGTGCCATAGTCGACATCCCGATACTGCACACCCCAGATGTCCGTGTCCGATGGGCATGGTTTGGTGTACGTGGCATAGGCAGACTTGCGTTTGTCGATGTTTAGCTTTCGCCAGACTTCGTGTTCATCCTTGCATTGCAGGTCTGTGATCAAACGATCGGTGACCTCTGCAGTGGATTGATAGTCGGTTGGGATGCGGTCAGGCGTCTGGTTGTTGAGTACTGCTAGCCAGCGTTCACGGGGTGTCATCATGTTGGTTTACCTTTGAGATGAGGTGGCAAGTTTCTTGACCTGCCACGCATTGGGTTTGGGATTCGTGTGGGTGTGACCGATGGGGTTCTTGCCGACCCAGCGTTCGTCGATGGGGTCTGCAGCAGGTTGGAAACGTGTATCGCAACTGATCCGCCATTGGTTGGTTGTGTTGGTGGTTGAAGCGTGCATCGCGTGCATGCCAAAGAGAATCACGTCGCCGGGTTCAAAGGTTGTGGTCTGCCATTGACCGCCGAATTCACGGGCGATGCCCAGCAGGTCATGTGTGAAATGCCCGCTGGTACCATCGCGATCGACATCGCTTTTGCCATAGGTGTTGCGGAGTTTTTCAAACGACGCCAAATTGTGTGAACCCACGAGCATGGCCAGGGTGCCTTGCTCGGGCGTGAGTCTGCCAAAGGGAGTCCAGATGGTATGCAGTCGTTCGGAACCGCGCCCCATGTAGACAAAGTCATAGTGTGCGGCGGTGCCGGTATCTTTGCCAACGGCACGAAGCCACTTGTAGTCAAATGTCCGCGAGGTTTCGCCGAAATAGGTGTTGAAAAAATCAAACACGCGTTGACCTTCGAGTACGGCTTTGACATCAGGATGATGCGTAATGTCAGTCTTGCCCATCATGTTCGGCGCTTTGCTGTCGTTGGTAATCATGCCATCTATCAAGGGAGTATTGGGATCAATGCATTGGGTTTGATCACGCATATACGCAAGGATGGTTGTGCGCGCTTTGAGTACGAGCTTCGGATCATGTAGCTGGCGGACAAGCAGGTAACCGTCTTTTGCCATGCGATCGCGTAAAGCTGCTGCATCACCCAGCAGGTCATTGCAGTCGCGCAGGTCGGTGCCCAGTTCGTTTGATCCAAGTTCCACTTCGTTGAGTCCAAATGTGACGGTCATGGCGGGTTCCTTTTTCCTGAAAGTTCATGAGGTTGACATGATTGTTGCTTCAAAGACTTGCTTTGACCATGCATTGGCTGGACAATCACTTGTATCTTTTGGAAAATTGTTATTACGCATGAATCAGATCAAGCCCCAATCCTGGTTTCGCGTCCGCCATGCCGTTACATCGGAGATTGGCAGCATCTCGCAAGCCGGGTACCTGCCTGACAGTCGTGGGATTGGTGAACCTGAAATGCGTGTTTTGGGGGAGTATGCGGTGGTGTTCCTGTTGGCGGGAAGCGGGGATTATGCCGACGCCAATGGGGTGACATCGGCAATCTCACCCGGTGATTTGATTTTTGTGTTTCCCGACCTGGCGCATCGTTATGGTCCGGGCCCTGATGAAACTTGGACCGAGATGTACCTGGTGTTCAACGGGCCGGTGTTTGCGCTTTGGGATCAGAGGGGGGTGATGGATCGTGAAAATCCCGTGATGCATCTGGAGCCTTTGGATTACTGGGCCAAACGGTTTGAGTCGATCCTTGGGGCGCCCCATGAAGCAGGACAAGCGCCCCCCTTGCTTGAAGTCTGTCGCTTGCAGGAAGTCCTGGCTGAGATTGTTACCGGTTCATCCCATGCATATTCTCAGCATGATGCAACCGACAGTTACTGGCTCAGTCATGCCTGCATGTTGCTCGAAACCGATCTTGCCAACCGCCGACATCCCTGGCAGGTGGCTGAGCATTTGAACATGGACTACGAACGTTTCCGCAAACGCTTCACGCAGTTGATGGGTATGCCGCCTGCACGTTTTCGCAATAACCGCATCATTGACCGTGCCTGTGAGATGATGCAAAGTTCCACGCTGTCGGACAAACAGATTGCTTTGAGCCTTGGATTTTGTGATGAGTTTTATTTCTCCAAGCGATTTAAACAGTTGGTCGGCGTCACACCATCGGTCTTCCGCAGGCGATTGCCCCGTGCTCAGACATAACTGTGACGAAAACAGATACATCTGAAAACCAAACTCTGGTACCATGACAAACATCTTTGGCACGACCATTCTCGGAGATTCAACGCATGTCCACACTGGTTAAAACGTTTTACATGTCGGGGTTGTTCCTGCTGCTTTTGGCATTGAGTCTGTTACCCGGTTGTGGCAAGTCAGACTCTGATTCACAGGATACCGCAAGCAGGAAAAAACAAATCGCGGTCATTGCCAAGAGCACCGTCAATGCTTACTGGAAAGCAGTGGAACAAGGCGCAAAAAAGGCGGCAGACGAAGCGGATATCCAGATCATCTGGACCGGCCCGGATGCTGAAACCAATCACACGCAGCAGGCTTCCATGGTTGACAACATGGTTAACCGCGGTGTCGATGGCATTGTCCTGGCGCCCACCAATTTCGAGGCGCTCGTCCGTCCCGTCGAGTCAGCAGCGATGCGCGATGTGCCCATCGTCATCATCGATTCACCTGTCAACTCCGATAAACCCGTGAGTGTTGTCGCAACCGACAACGCATCAGCAGGAGGGGAAGCAGCAAGGGCATTGATCGAAGCGATGGGGGATAAACGCCCCAACGGGGGCAAGGTCATCATGCTCCGATTTCTCGAAGGCTCCGCATCAACCGAACAACGCGAAAAAGGCTTTAACGATGTCATCAACGCAGCAGGCAGCCTGTCAGTTGTTGAGTCGGCCTACATCAAAGGCTCGGGTTCGACCACTGATGCTGCGGACACCGCCGATGCCTTACTTCGTCGTCACATCAAAGACAATGAACTGAAAGTCGATGGTATTTTCGCTTCCAATCAACCCACTGCCATCGGTATGCTCCGCAAGCTCGATCAGTTCCGTCAACAGGGCATCACCATCAACGCTCCCTTCGTCGGATTTGATGCACATGACGTGCTTCTCAAAGGCATTCGTGATGGCAAGATTGCAGCACTCGTCGTACAGGACCCACTGAATATGGGCTACCTCGGCGTAAAAACCATGATCGATCAACTCGATGGCAAAAAGGTCGATGCCTTCGTCAATACCGGCGCTACCCGCGTCACCGCTGAGAACGTTGACAAACCTGAAATCAAAAAAATCACCTTGGAAGATTGACCTCATCGGATGATTCAGCCAACGGATACCAACCTGCTGTCCATGCGCGATGTCAGTAAACGCTTCGGCCCGACCGTTGCGCTCGATAGTGTCGATTTGACCTTAAAACAAGGCGAAATACTCGCGCTCATCGGTGAGAACGGTGCAGGCAAAAGCACGCTCATGAAAGTGCTCTCCGGCGCGCATCAACCTGATACCGGGCAGATGCAACTGGCAGGCCAACCCTACACGCCCCGCAATCCCATGGACGCTCGGCAGGCCGGCGTGTCCATGATCTACCAGGAACTCTCCATTGCGCCGGACTTGACGGTGATGGAAAATATCATGCTCGGTGTCGAACCGATGCGCTCACCTGCTTGTCTTGGCTTGATTGATTGGTCGACGATGCGACGCGTTGCCAAAGATGCATTGATGCAAATCGGTCATCCTAAGATTTCCCCCAAGGCACGCGCAGGGGATCTGCCCATCGCCCAGCAGCAACTCGTGGAGATCGCGCGCAGTATTGCTTTGGGTTGCAAGGTTCTGGTACTCGACGAACCAACGTCCAGTTTGGCCAAGCAGGACATCGACAAGCTTTTTGTCATGCTCGATCAACTCCGTCAGCAGGGGTTGGGCATGATCTACATCTCACATTTTCTTGAGGAAGTCCGCCAGATTTCAGATCGCTTTACCGTACTCCGCGATGGAGCATCGGTCGGGGAGGGTGTCACAGCAAAGTCGGATAATGCGCAGATTATTCGCATGATGGTGGGGCGGGATGTCAGTGACCTTTACCCGCGATCAACGCATTCTGCAGGTGATGTGCTGTTGGAACTTGATGCATTGGCAGGAAACACCCAACCCATACGCGCATCGCTGAAGCTGCATCGCGGCGAAGTGTTGGGCATTGCTGGTCTGGTCGGAGCCGGGCGGACCCAGATGCTTCGTGCAATCTTTGGATTGGATGCAATCAAGTCCGGGCTGGTTCGTCTTGCGACATACTCAGGGCATGCAACACCTGCTAAGCGTTGGACGCAAGGCGCGGGTATGGTCAGTGAAGACCGTAAAACCGAAGGGCTTGCCCTGGGCCTGAGTATTGCTGATAACACCACGCTCTCAAATTTAAAACATCTTGGTCCCATGGGATTGGTTCTGCCGTCCCGACAGCAGCAGGCGACGTTGCCCTGGATTGAGAAACTAAAACTTAAATGTGAATCACCTGCTCAACCGGTCGAAGCGCTTTCGGGTGGCAATCAACAGAAAGTCGCCATCGCCCGTTTGCTTCATCACGATGTGGATTTGCTCCTGCTTGATGAACCGACACGTGGCGTGGACATTGGTTCCAAAGCACAAATCTATCAACTCATTGATGAGTTGGCGTTGGGGGATGGATCGCGAAAACCGCGTGCGATTTTGCTGGTGAGTAGTTACCTGCCGGAGTTACTTGGCGTGTGTGATCGCATTGCGGTAATGCGTCGGGGCGTACTCGGTGAAGCGCGTGATGTCAGTCAGTGGACGGAACATGAATTGATGATGGAGGCAACAGGTCAGGTATGAACGCGTTAACCCAATCATCAAAATTCTCAGCGATGCTCAATGTCTTTGGGCGGGTCGCGGCCTTGGCGGTGATCTTCATCGGCTTTGGCTTCATCGTGCCGGACTTTGCATTTTTTACTGCGGGTAATGTCGAAAATATTCTCATGCAAAGCGCGGTCTATGCGATGTGCGCATTGGGCGCGACGATGGTCATCATCACCGCCGGCATTGATTTGTCCGCAGGTTCCACGATTGCCTTGGCGATGGTGATCACCGCCATGATTCTGGATGTCGATGGTTCGCAGGGACCGATGGTTCAATCGTATCCCACACTTTGGCCGATCGTCGCGATTGCTGGCGGGATGTTGGCCGGTACCTGCGTCGGGTTGACCAATGGCTTATTGATCACCGGTCTGAGGCTGGTCCCGTTCATCGTGACCCTGGGGACACTTCAGGCGATTCGCGGTTTAGCCAAGGGCGTTGCGGATAACCAGGAAATCAGCCCGCCGACGAATTGGCTGTATCGCCAGTTGATGTTCCCGGTTCAGGGTAGGACGTTTCATTGGCAGATCGTACCATGGGGTGTCTGGGCGACCTTGGTTGCAGCGCTCTTTGCAGCAGCCTTGATGCGATACACACGATTGGGACGCTGGATTTATGCTGTGGGCTCCAACGCGGACACCGCGCGGTTGTGTGGCGTGCCGGTGTTGCGCACCAGGATCATGGTCTATGCCATGGCCGGCGCCTTTGCCGGTTTGGCGGGAGTGCTTGAATTCAGCAAACTCAATCTCGGCCAACCCACCGGCGCGGTGATGTACGAACTCTACGTCATCGCAGCCTGCGTCATCGGCGGAACCTCACTGATGGGCGGCGTCGGCAGTATCTTTGGTTCGGTCATCGGCGCCTTGATCATCGGCACGCTCAATGCCGGCGCCCAGCAAGCCGGTTGGCCCAAGTGGGTTCAGGAAATCGTCATCGGCGGGATTATTATCATCGCCGTTGCGCTGGATCAGTTAAGACATCGACGCAAGGTGTGAGTGATATGCCATGTAGAAAACCGAGTCAAGATGACTCAGCTAGATAGCCCGGTCATCTTGACCGGATTGGATTAACTTGCCACCGAAGCGCCGTTTTCCAACAAACGTCGATCAAGCAATCCACCGGTATCAATGAGCAATTTTTGAAGCTTCTCCAAAGGCACCTTGTTGTCGGTGATCTTGTCTTTGATCAGTAGCGCTGCCGCATCGCCGCAGGCTTCGCCACTGACTGCGCAGGTTGGGATCGCACGCGTTACATCCACCACGCTGTGGTCCGCACTGATGCATCGACCCGCGACAAACAGGTTGCCAATCGTGTCCGTCTGAAGTGCACGCAGCGGGATGGGATACACCGGCCCGCGACGCCGCCAGTCTCCGGTGAGTCCCACGCAGTCATCAAGCCACGTATGCATGTGATGTTCACCGAGCATGAACTGGTTCTGCAGACAACGCGTCACACGAAAGCCGGGGATGGATGCGATACCAAAGGGGTAAATGCTGTCCTGCGGATTATCCTTGCGTTTCTTCTCAAGTTTCTCATTGATCAGTCGCCGCGTTTCAAGGACATGGCCGGTGACGCCCTTGTGATCCACACCACTGAAAAAGGGTCCGACTGCGCCGTTGCCTTGATAGTGTTCCTTGTCATAGGGATTGGAATGCACCGCCAGACGCAACTCACCGTTGTGAATCTCGTAGTACCACGCAGCGGGGACGTTGTTGGCACTGGTGTACGTCGGGCAACTGGCAAAGGCGCAGACATCCGCATCACCACTGGCATCAATGAACTGTTTGGCAGCGATTCCCAGGCGACCGCTCTTGTTCTCAACGACCAGGTGCGTGAGTGTGTCACCCTGCGTGATCGTTTGGCAGACCACGGTGTCATACATCAGCGTGATACCTTCCTTGACGATGACCTGTTCCATCGCCAGTTGAAAGGCGTAGGGGTTGAACGCGGTGAGGAAGCGTTTGCGTGATCGCTCTTCGGTCAGCTTGGGGGCGTCATTGTCATTGAGCCAGCAATCGGGGACCGGGGTGAATCTTGCCTTGGGCATGGGGTCTTTGATTTCGCAGACGGATAGGTGAAGTAGTTCCTCGCAGATACCGCCCATGACCTGCTTGCCGTTGCCATCACAGATCGGCAGGTACATGATGACATTCCCCAGGGTTGCCAGCCCGCCGAGTCCGAACTGTTTTTCGATGAGGACGACGCTGACGCCTTGCCTTGCCGCCGCCATGGCTGCTGCGACACCTGCGATGCCACCGCCGATGACAGCCACGTCATAGCTGGCGTCGATTGGAATCTGGCGTGAAGGTTCGGTGATGAATGTGGACATGGTGGTTACTTTCCTTCCAGGCGTTCGGTGATCCGTTTGCCGGACGCCTGGGCAGTTTGTTTGAGTGTTCTGATTTTCTCACGCAGTCCCTTGCGTTCGGATTGGTTCCATTGGATGGTCAATGCTGCCATCAAGGCGTTGTCTTTCCCGAGAATGGGCAGGCCGAGTTTGAGGTTAAGCGGTTTCTTTTCCGGTACGAGAATGCAACCCTCTTTGCGTGTCTTGGCAAGGATGGTTTCAAAGGTCTCCCAGTCATCCCAGAGGACATGACCATACATGTGAAAGGGATAAATCTGCTGGTATTCGTCAGAGATTTCACTGCTCCAGTAAGCCAGGTGCACCACGGAACCCGCAGAGAGATAGGGCGGGAGGATGTAGTTGTTGGGTCTTTGAATCTGAGTCGGATTGTTCTCGTGAATCGCACTGCGGACGGTGACATGATTGCCGATGTACTCCGAATAAAACAGGGACGAACCGGGCAATTGTTTTTGAAGTCGGAGCATTTCTTCATGGACGATGTTGTAATACCGGTCCTTGTTTTCGTTGGACATCAGGTTCAGCAGTTTGTCGCCGAGCACATAACGCGCCGGACTTTCCAGGCGTTTGACGAAGCCGCCATCGACCAAAGTCTGAACAAGGTGATAGGTCGCTGCTGAGGAGCAGTCGATGGCATGAGCCAGATCCTTGAGATTGATCCCTTCCCGCCGCGCGGAGATGGTTTCAATGAGGATCATACCTCGCTGAAGTGATTGAACCGGCTTGAACATTGATTAACCATAGGTTAAAATTAATTAATCTATAAATAATCATATCCAGCGTCGGTTTTGAAGTCAATTAGAATTGAGGGATTAGGGAGTAAAACCGCTTGCGGTTTAGCGCATCGGACGAGATTCGAAAGTTGATGCTCTTCATTTAGTTCATGGAGCGCTAAACCGCGAGCGGTTTTGCGGGGGAGATCCATTTTTTTGTGAATTGGTGGACGACTAACAGGTTTGCAGCTTGGGATCGGGTTGCGTCAGTTCATTGAGAATGCGGCGCGTGGGAGATTGTTCGGGGAGATTGGTGGGGGCGACGAGGTAGAGCTGTTTATTCAGTGATGTGTTATTCAGGGTTAACGCGCAAAGTCGCTGTGCAGCCAACTCGTCGGTGACCGCGCTTTGGGCGACCATGGAGATGCCCAGTCCTGCCATGACAGCACGTTTGACCGCTTCGGTTGAGCCCAGGTTTTGCGAGACTTTCAAACGCTGAGCATCTTCATCGAGCAGTTGGCGCAGTCGCGTGCCGGTTCCTGTACCGCGTTCTCCGCCGAGCATTGGGGCGAGCGCTAATTCATCAAGACTGATACTCTGGCGTGAAGACCACGGGTGGTCCGGCGGGACGATGATGACCAACTGTTCGTTAAGCCAGGGATGTGCTTCAAAGCCGGGACGGTTGTCCCACCATTCCATGGCAGCGATGTCGATTTCCCCGGACTCGAGTTTGTCGACCATGTCGGGATTCGTGCCGATGACCAGGTCGATGCGGATGTTCTCCTGTTTGTCGATCGCCAGTTGTTTGAGTTTCTCCGGGAGAATGTAAATGCCGATGTTACTGGCTGCGCCGATGACGACCTGTTTACCCGCTAAGCGTTGCTTGACCTGTGATGCGACCTGGATCAGACTCCGCGCGTAAGGCAGGAACATCTGTCCCTGTCGCGTGGGCTGACATCGTTGATTGTTGCGGACAATCAATGGGCAATCCAGTTCGGATTCGAGTTTGCGAATCCACTGCGAGAGTGTTGGCTGAGCCTGTGAAAGTCGGCGAGATGCGCCGCGGAAGCTGCCAGTTTCGATGACCGCGATGAAGGCTTGAACATGGTTGAGATTGAGCATGATGTTTTACCCTGGCAGGTGCTGGTCAGCGGTTTGCTTGAGTTCGTTGATTCTGCCACGCGGTGGTTGACCATGCAGAAAATCGACGATGTTAATGGCCGCTTCCATTTCAATTTGCTGGCGGACACTATCCACTGCGGACCCCAAGTGCGGCGTGAGAACCGTACGGTCAGGGGATTGGAGCAGTTGCGTTTCGATGTGACCGGGGCGATCAGAGCGTGCCCAATCTTCCATTTCAAAAACGTCTGCGGCATAGCCACCGAGTAAACCCATTTCCAAAGCGTCCGCGACGGCAGCTTCATCGACCACACTGCCACGCGACGGGTTGATGAGCATGGCATCGGAGCGGATGAGTTTGAGTGTTTGCGAATTGATGATGTGCTGGGTTTGCTCGGTCAACGGCAGGCAGCTGATAATCCAATCGGATTGGCCCAGCAGGTCTTCAAAGGATGTCTGACGGATGTTGTATTGTGCTGCGTCGGGTTCGCTGAGTTGCATTTGATCCCAGCAAAGCAGGCGACAGTCAAAGCCGGTGAGGCGTTTTGCTATGGCTTTGCCGATAGCGCCAAACCCCAGGAGTCCGACGGTGGTGTTGGCGATACCTTTGCCGAAAAAGCGGGGACGCCAACCGACAAAGCCGCCACTGCGAACGAGTTTATCACCCATGTTGATGCAGCGTCCCAGCGAGATCATCAGGCCCACGGTTAACTCGGCGGTGGGGAGGGTGAGCAGGTCATTGACGATGCTGACGTAGATGCCTTTTTCGGTGCATGATTGGACATCAATGTTGTCATAGCCTTTGAGTGCGCCTGCAACGAGTTTGAGATAGGGCGCGTGATTGAGCCAGTCTTCATCGACGCGATCATGCATGAAGACCATGACGGCGGTTGCCTTGTGTAAGGCCGCGTGGAGTTCTTTTTCAGAGAGTGGGTCGGGCCATGCAGGCATGATGACCTGTGCATGTTCACGCAGGTAGTCATACACAGGCGGGTGAACATGGCTGGTGAGAACGACGGTGGGTTTGGATTGCATTTGGGTTTGGATCATGGTGTTGTGATGTGTTTAGTTTTGTGGGAGCGCTAGACCGCAAGCGGTTTGAGAGGATTCGATGAACCGGAAGGAAACGATGGAAAACTTCCGGGGGTTATTTGAATTTATTACGGAGTACACCGGAGAGTAAGTCGACGCCGGTGACCATGACAAGAATGATCAACAGGATGGCCGAGACTTCCTGGTATTGCATGATGCGCAGCGAGCCGATGAGTTCAAAGCCGATGCCGCCTGCACCGACCATGCCCATGACGGTGGATTGGCGGAAGTTGTATTCCCAGCGGTAAATCGTGACGTCCGCCATTTGTGGCAGGACTTGCGGGATCACACCATGGAGTATGACCTGCAGGCGTGAAGCACCGGTGGAGGTGACGGCTTCGACGGGGGCTTCGTCGACATGTTCGATGGACTCTGCAAAGAATTTGCCGACCATGCCGATGGAGTGCAGGCCCAGCGCGAGTACACCGGGCAGGACACCAAAGCCGACGGCTGCGACGAAGATAATGCCCATGATCAATTCGGGGATTGATCGCAGGAAGTTAAGCACGCCGCGCATTGCAAAGTAAACCGTCGGGTGTGGGGATGTATTGCGTGCAGCCAGTAAGCCAATGGGAACCGAGCCGATGACCGCGATGGCCGTGCCTGCAACACTCATGGCAAGACTGTCAAAAAGTGGGCGAATCCAATCTTTCCAATTGGAAAAATCCGGTGGCATGGCTTCGGCTGTGAGACTGATGATGTCACCGGTACCGTCAGCAAGCCGACGGGCGTTAAGCACATCTGCAAACCACCATGCACCGAGAATGATCAGGGTCAGAACCAGCAGTTGGCCTGTCCCCAGATACCAGCTGCGACGCTCTCTGGCGATGAGTTGATGCATGTCCGGCTTGGGCGGTGTCGGTGATTGGGTGTTGATCGTTGTCACGAATCGATCCTTGTGTTGATCTGTCCGCCGTGACCCGGGGACGTGATGTCCCCGGGCTTTAGGTGGAGAGCTACAGTGTGTCAGGTGATTAGAACTTGCTGGGGTCCAGACCCAACAGGTCGATCAGATCGCGGACCGGTTGGTAGTCTTCGTTGGCAATGGGTGCAAAACCATCTGCCTTGAAGGGCTTGAGGACGTCTGCATAGTCGTTTTTGTTCAATTCGTAGAAAGCCTTTTTGATCTGTTCCTTGAGACCTGCATCAAGGTAAGACTGCATGGTCCAGGGGTACTGCGGGAAGGGCTTGGAGAGCGTGAGGATTTTGACCTTGTCTTCCTTGATGACACCCTTCTTGATCAGTGCCTGGAGGATGGGATAGCTCAGGCCACCAGCTTGAGCATTGCCGGACTGCACGTTGACGGCCACGGCATCATGAGCACCAAGGAAGACTTCCTTGTAATCCTTGTTGTCGATTTTCAAACCATGTGCAGCGATGATGGACTTGGGGATCAGGTGGCTTGATGTCGATGCCGGATCACCGAAAGCAACGGTCTTGCCTTTGATGTCTTCGATCTTGTTGATGCCTGATTCGGTGTTGGCAATGAGCACACTCTTGTAGGTCTTGGAACCTTTCTTGACCAACGCTGCAAAGGGTTCGATGTCGGCTTTGCTCTTGGCAAGGACGAATGAGAGCGGGCCGAAGTAAGCCAGTTCGATACGCCCGCGACGCATGGCTTCGATCATGGACGAGTAGTCGGTGGTGACGATGAGTTGGACTTTCTTGTTGAGGCGTTGTTCGAGATAGTCCTGCAAAGCGCGATTGTTTTTGATAATGGTGTTGGCGTTTTCGTCAGGCAGCAGGGCGACACGCAATGTGTCAGGATTGGTTTTGCTGTCTGCATTGGCGATGCTGGTCATGGCCAGGACGCAGCACAGTACTGCCAACATAACGTTGGACACTTTGAGCCAGTTGAATTTCATCTTCGATCTCCTTGGGGGTTGTGGTTGGGGGTTTGGGAATTGAGGGATGATCATCCGAGGCGTTAACGGTTTGTTGATTGGTTTTGTAAATGCGTGCCAGGTGTTCGTCGGACAGCGCGTTGGGTGGGCCGTCGAAAATGACCTGCCCGTCCGCCAGAGCGATGACACGCTGGGCATAGGCGCGGGCGAGTTCGACCTGATGCAGACTCACGATGGCGGTGATTTGATCCTGGTCACAGACTTTTTGAATCAGTGACAAAACCCGGTTGGCGGTGCCCGGGTCGAGACTGGCAACCGGTTCGTCTGCTAACAGGTACCTGGGACGCTGCGCCAAGGCACGGGCGATCCCCACGCGTTGACGCTGCCCGCCGGAGAGTTGATCGCAGCGGGTACGTGCTTTTTCCAGCAGGTCGACACGCTCCAGGCAATGCATCGCCCATTGCAGGTCGGCCTTGGTGTTGGGCATCAGTGACTTGTATGCCAGCTGACCGGCAAGCATGCCGACGAGGACATTTTTCACCGCACTCTGACGGAGAATCAGTTGGTGCATCTGGAAGACCATCGCGGTGTGTCGACGGTGCTGGCGCAGACGGGGTGCATGTTTGTTTAAGCCGGACAGGCATTGATCGTCATCACCAACCACCAAGCCCTGCGTCGGACTTTGCAGCAGGTTCAGACATCGCAGCAACGTGGACTTGCCGGCACCGGACTGGCCCAGCAGCACGGTGAACTGCCCCTGGCGGAACTGAAGATTGACGTTGTCCAAAGCTCGGACATCGGGCGGGAAGGTAACACTGACGTTCTGCAGGTGCAGCATGGCATGGCCTTGTCGTGTGTGATTGAAAATGTAATCAAAACCAAACATTGATTACGTCAGGCAATGTTTTATCGCGCGCAGATTAGCGATTGATCGTTAGAGCATGAGGATTCGATGAGTTTGCAGATGAGGCGAGATCTTATGGCTGACTGTTTTTGAAGGGGATTTTCAGCTAAGTCTGATGTGTGACAATGACATGCCGACATGACGCAGCAGATGGCCATGTGATTTGATCATCAATTCCTCATCAAGTTCATTGGCGATTTGATGCCGAATTCAATGAGCTTGGAGCACACGATTTGCGTCGATGATATGGGGCCTGATTGATCTTGGGGCTTCAGACATGTGATCCAAGGTGTCAACCGATAGATAAAAATCGGCTGACCCTGGCGGAGCGGCGTGCCAAGTCCTCGCGTCGATTACGCTATGGTGCGGCAATCGAACTCCACCAGGCCAACCCGGACGACGTAAGTACTGACCGGAGACTGGACCCTTCCCAGACACTCCTTGTCTTCCCCGGCACATCCTTGTGAGCTTGGAGACGATGCGTCTCCCAAAGCATGGCATGCCCGTCGTCAAAGCATGCGCTCTTGTTTGCTTGTCCATCAAAATGCTTGTCAAGGGTTTAGCCAGTGACGTATGGCATTGATGAACATCATTCAATATCCTAACCATTTTATCGTCAGGATCCGATAAGAAGACATACCTGTTTCGTCCACAAAACTTACTCAGTCG
Organism: Phycisphaeraceae bacterium; assembly: GCA_002704825.1. GTDB lineage: Bacteria > Planctomycetota > Phycisphaerae > Phycisphaerales > Phycisphaeraceae > UBA7800. The sequence goes on along the minus strand of PAIY01000166.1, from coordinate 1,289 downwards.
TCTACCAGGGCGCGCAGATACAGGTTGGATTTCATCTCTTGAGGCAGGTCGCCGTGCTTGCGGAACTGACCGGGGGACATGCCCGACCAGCGTTTAAAGGCACTACTGAATGAGGCGTCCGACGAATAGCCCAGTTCGATGGCAATGCGCTTGATCCCCATTTTCTGACCGCGCAACAGCGTGCAGGCCCAGTGCATCCGAATTCCATGCAGATAGGCCATGGGGGTCTGGTTCAGACACTGTTGGAAGCGGGCAGCAAAGGCGGAACGGGACATGCCCACCTCACTGGCCAGCGAGGAGACCGTCCAGTTTTCGCCCGGTTGGCGATGCAGGCATTTGAGTGCGTGAAAGATTTCCGGGTCCGTGAGAATGCTGCTCTGGTCACCGGGTTGATGCGTGTTTTCCTGGGCGTTGTAGCAGCGCATCACATGCAGCAGCAAGGCACGTGTGAGATAGTCAGTAATCCCACGCCAGCCCGGTTGCTTGTGGAGCAATTCCGCGTGAATATTGTGAATCAACTCGGACGTCTCACCCGGTAAACGATTCCGCCGACCTTTGATATGCAGGTATCGCGGCAAGACACTCAGCAAACGGGAACTTTCAGCCTGCTTGAACACATAAAATGAACTCGAGATACGCGTGAGTTTGCCCCCGCCACCAAGGTTCAAGCCCAGATGATTGTCCACCAGGTCCGGGTTCAGGACATCCAGCAGTTCCTGTTTCGGCGTTTGGGGATGATCGCTGAGCGTGCTGATACAGTCATTGCGGAATACGAAAATATCACCCGACTGAAGATGCAGGTGTTCTTTGAGATGTTCATCTTTGAAATAGCATTGGCCTCGAACCAGTGCAAAAACAACCAGTGATACGGCTTTGGCAACATTGCTCGCAGGGGCTCTGATCCCCCACGGTGCGGTGTAATCGCAGAAACTCACAGGGCGGACATTACAGCGGTGACTTTTGAGCAACTGATCCACAATGTCCACCAACCCCGAAAGTTCAGTCGGCACCGTTTCCTGCGAATCAAGATGGTCTTCGCACATAGCCTCCCTCTCGCCTGGTTATCCACCCGAAGAAATGATGATTGGGTCGAAGCATCAACCTCCCCTTTTTTTTGCCAAGGGTATGTCTAAGTATATATCACATAAGCCGGACGCCAAGCTTAAAAAATATTTAGTTCATTGAAATGAATGTGCGTTCTAAGCAGTGTCGTCACGAGATTTATTTTCTGATATAATGTTGTCATCGAATCAAGGAGGATTCAGATGACAGCAGCATATCATCGGCAC